>CAIPMZ010000105.1 GCA_903866285.1 uncultured bacterium | reverse complement strand
CGGTGTCATAGTTAAATGATTTGACACGCATAGACGCGGAACTTTACAGACAATTACGGACTAATACTGAAAAATGCATCTTAAAAAATAAAGCGGCCAATCTCGAAAGGCTATTAGTCGTTACTCTTGTTAATATAAATCAGGAACAGTAAGGGCAGAGCCAGCCAAATAAATTTTGCCCAAGGAGAAGTAAAATAAAACAGGGCATCTTTGGAGACATACTGCAATAGTTGCTTATCACCCAGGAAAGAAGCTGTGATACTGAAAACAGCGCCGACTTCAAAGAAACTCATGAGAAAAATCTGCCAATACGCCAGCCCCGAGCCAGAAAGACCAATATCGAAAGTGTAATTGCCAAATAAGGTTAGAACTACTAGTAAAATTAAGAAAATTAAAACTGATAAATTTTTATTTGTGCTAATTAAATTTACTGGCAAAACTTGCACCAGCGCAAAAGAAAGATAAATATTCATAACGGAATTATGGAGCCGTTTTTTCCCAACTACTAGCCAAAGAACTACCGCGATTGCCAGCATCACCAAAAACACTGTCACCAGTTCAGCCAGCGAAGCAGACAATCCAAAACTGCGAAAGATTTTTTCTAATTGCATATTATTTTTATTTTTGAAAGTTAAGTTTTCTTTATTTTTATTATACCAAACCAAGCTAATTTATGCTAGCCAATTATTAGAGGCTAAGCCTCCAGGGGCAGGCTTAGCCTGCTTGCAACCGGCAGTGTTTTAATTGATTTAGGCTTGAACATTTTTATTGGACAAAGCAACCATTAAAGGCTATAATCAAAACTATTATGGAACATTCTGAAATCCCGAAAAAAATCTTCTGGTGGACGCTTTTTGTCCTTTTTTGGCTTGTTTCAACCCTTGTTATTGGTTACGCTTTCGGCTATCGCTTTAACCGACAGCGAGGAGTTTTTATTTACGGCGGATCTGTTTCAATGAAAACGACGCCCCAAGATGCTGATGTCTATATTAATAACTTACTTTACTCCTCCAAAAAATTAAACCGCATCAATAACTCTTACCATATCGACGGCATCCAACCAGGCGAATATTTACTCGAAGTAAAATCCCCTGGCTTTACTACTTGGTCAAAAAAAGTTTCCGTCCACAGCGGAATTTCAACTGAATTTTGGAATATCGTCTTGGCTAAAAATAGTTACCTAAAAACCGACTATCATACCCCTGGCGTTTCGCGTTTTTTTATTTCGCCTAGGAAAAACCTGACCGCCCTGGCTAAACAAGAAGGCGATAATTTTTTCGTGGACGTCCTGACTGCGCAGGCTAAAACGGTGGAAAATATTTTTAGTTCCAATGAATACGTTTTTACTGATAATGCTAAAGAAAATATTGAATGGACGCCCCAAGCCCACCGCGTTATTATTCCGGCCCTTAAAAAAGATACCCGCCAAAAAAATTATTTCATTGTTGACGTGCCAACCAACCAAACGCTAAATCTTCGAGACCTAGCCGAAACCGACGACCTTTCACATGTCCGCTGGGATCCGAAAACTAAAAACGCACTCTTTTATATGTCTAGCGGAAATCTCTATCGCCTTGACCTTGACGCGCCAACCGAAATTAGGCAGGTTGCTAAAAATATCGCCAGCTACGAAATAGCGTCTAGCGGTCTTTATTATTTCCAACTACCCGAAGGACTTGTTTATAAAACAAACCCCGACGGCACGGACGCGCCCACCCAAATTACACTATCGCCTCCAACCGATATGAATAACCCAAATTATCAGATCATTGTCTATGACGATGACCGGGTTGTTTTCCTGAACCCTGAAAACAAACTTTACATCTATAGCCGCGGTGAACTTGACGATTATTTTCAACAGCTTTCAGCCAACGCGCTTGGCTCGCAATTTTCCGATGACGGAAAAAAATTACTCTTTTGGAATGACCATGAAATCAGCGCGTACTTCGTCCGCAAATGGGATGTCCAACCCGTTCGCAATGAAAATGAAACGCTCTCAATCACCCGCTATACTGAGACTATTGCCAACGTCCAATGGACACGCGACTATGAACACGTTATTTTCTCGACCGGCAAACAAGTTAAATTTATTGAAATTGACCAACGTGATCATCGCAACCTGATGGATCTTTTCAGTCTCAATAACGACAAGGCGCAAATCACCAACAATAATTCCGATGGCCTCATCTATTTCACCGACACCAACGCCGACGGCCTAACTTCCCTCAACACTATCGAGTTCCCCGAGAAAACTACGCTACTCCAAAATTTTGGGTTTGGAGCGACGACGCCAATTGACCCAAATACCGGACAATAGAAAAACCCTACGAACTTACAAAAGTTTACAAAAATACAAAAGTAATAGTAACCATTAGCGTCATTGCGAGGAGGTAATCCTCCGTGGCAATCCAGGGTGTTGCCTTAATTATTCTCCACTCCGCCCTGAGTACAATTCTCTTGATCTTTAGCGAAATAAAAAATTTCTTCCATCAAAAAAATGCCTAAAGTAAGGCATTTTTTATGTATTTTCCTAAGGCTTTATTTTTGCATCTTCCTAAGAAGTTTACCCCGTGGCGTATGCCACTGGGGCTAAAAGCTATTATTCATCCCCATCCGGCACCCCAGCATTAGCACCCCAATTAAAAGGCGTTTTGAACATATAGTTATCACTGCATTTTTGGCGACAGAATTGATAAGCTTGCTCACCTAGGTTTGAATCCGCCACACAAGCGTTCCAAACCGCCAAGTCCTGAATATTTATTTTCTTGACTTCCAAATATTGGCTAAAGGCATAGCTAGCTGTAAAAACAAAAGCAATCACCGCAAAAATAATCAACATCACCCGATTGAAAAAATCATTGTTTTTCATAAAAATTTTTTAATGTTTAGTGCTTTCATTATACTCCAATTTTTTTCAATCACAATAGCCCACAAAAAAAACACTCCTTGCGGAGTGTTTTGGAAGATTTAGCGTTTTGCCCACTGAGGAGTCGCTTCGCTCCCTGAAACCCAGCGGTTTCAGTGCTTCCGCCACGGGAAAACCCAGTTTTTCCCGACCCCTTTCCTGTCCACATTGGCCAAAAAGATTGCTATCTTTTTGCCCACTGTGGAGCTTTGCGAGCTTTTTTAAGACCTGGTTTCTTGCGTTCAACCTCTCGGGCATCGCGAGTCATAAAGCCAAGTTCCTTCAAAGTCTTTTTAGTAGTTTCGTCATATTTCACCAAAGCTCGAGCAATCCCAAGTCGGACAGCTTCAATTTGACCAGTCACGCCTCCACCTCGCACAAGGACGGTGACGCGCATTTTACCATAAAGTCCAACAGCTTTGAGCGGTGAAAGAAAAGTGTTCTGCAAATTAGCCCCTGGGAAATAATCCTTCAACTTCTTCTTATTAATCACAAAATCAGCATCGGTCGCCTTATCGTAAGCATAAAGTCGAACTTGCGCCACAGATGATTTTCGACGTCCAACGCCGTAAAAGTAAGTTTCGTCAGCTGATTTCTTTTCAACTTTTTCAGCTTTAACAACAACCTCTTTTTCAACCTCCAAAGTCGGCGCAACCTTTTTTGCTTTTTTAACTGCCGTAGTTTTTTCTGCTTTTTTTACTGCCATATCTTATTCATGGAACATGGAGCATGGATCATGGAACAAAAATTCCGAACCCGCATTTCATGTTATATGTTATGTGTTCTATGTTTTATGAAAATTAGTGTGTAACTTCAATCTTCTTGTGTCCATGCTCTGCGTCACCATGAATATCAAGCCTGAGCATCATCTTATCTCGCAGTTTATTTTTCGGAAGCATTCCGTAAACAGCGTTTTGGATAACTTTGCGTGGATCCTTTTCCAATAAATCCCCAAAAGAGATTGAAGAAATTCCACCTGGATAACCACTGAATTTGTGGTAAATCTTATCAGTTAGTTTTTTTCCAGTTACTTTAATTTGGCTAGCGTTGATAACCACCACAAAATCACCTCCGTCAATGTGAGGAGTATAGTCGACCTTGTTGCGACCGCTGAGCACCTTTGCAATCTCAGTCGCCAAGCGTCCGAGTATTTTTCCTTGAGCATCAAAAAGATGATATTGTCTGTTCATAAAATATAGCTTATAGCTTCTCTAGCTTCTCTAGCTTCTCTAGCTAGGAAATAAATCCTAAAAGCTAATGAAGCTAAAAGCTAACGAAGCTAATTCTTTATACAAATTCAATTACTGCCATTTTAGCACCATCGCTTTTTCGCTGAGCAATTTTCAAAATTCTAGTGTAGCCACTAGTGCGAGTTGAAAATTTCGCAGTAAACTCTCCGGCCAGCTTTTTAACAGCCATTAGGGGAAGTTCTTTTCTTAAATCTCGCATGATCGCAACTCGTTTGGTTTCATCCGCTGAGATTTTTTTCGCTTTGGTGATAATTTTATCAAGCATTGGCTTGATTTCTTTAGCCTTAGCTTCCGTCGTGGTAATCTTTTCCTTCATAATAAAGCTCCCCAGCAAAGTTTTAAACAAGGCTGTGCGGACTTTTTTAATCCTACTAAATTTTCTACCTTTAACTAAATGTTTCATATGCTTTTTACTGTTTTAGGGTGATTCCCAATTCACCAATTGACTTTTTAATCTCTTTAATACCTTTATCGCCCATACCTTCTAAACCTCGTAAGCCTTCTTCGGTATATTTAGCGATATCTCTAACTTTTACCAATTTATTCGTTTCCAAGACGTTCAGAGTTCGAGTTGAAAGATTTTTCAGTTCAATCACCTTAATCTTAAGTGGGTCAAGCGCCTCTTCTTTCGAAGTAGCTACCTCCGCTTCTTCAACTATTTGGGCTTCTTGAATTGAAACTATTGGAGCTTCCTCGACGATTTCGATTCCACCTAAAACTGAAAATTGCTCAACTAATAAAACCACGGCCTTTGAAAAAGCTTCCTGCGGGGTAATACTCCCGTCAGTCATAATTTCCAAAGTAATTTTATTATAATCCGTTCGCTTTCCGACGCGCATATTTTCAACTTCGTAGTTTACGCGACGAATTGGAGTATAAACAGCGTCAATGGCGATTACTTCGATTTCTTTTTCACCGCGCTCTTGCTGTTCAATCGGAACATAACCTAACCCATTCGAAACCTCCAGCTCCATTTCCAATTCAACTTTCTTATCAGTAATCGTAGCAATAATTTGCTCAGGGTTAACGACTTCAATATCGGAAGAACATTTAATTGAAGCGGCTGTTACCTGACCTTCGCCTTTAAATTTTAAACTTACTTTAACTGATTCGTCAGTATGCAGTCTAAATCTAATTTTTTTCAAATTAAGAATAATCTGAACAGCGTCCTCCATTACTCCATCAATGGTTGAGAATTCATGAGAAACACCTTTAATTTTAACAGAAGTTACAGCTGCGCCTTTGAGTGAAGAAAGGAGCACGCGTCTAAGCGCGTTTCCAAGGGTCATTCCATATCCTGGGTAACATCCCAAGATTTCGAATTTTCCACTTTGCTCATCAATGGCTGTGTATTTTGGCTTCTGAGGAAGGGACACTGTCTGCATATCCTCTTTTGAACGAGAGGCTCATGAGAAAACCCACAAACCGAACGTTTTTAGTTAATGAAGTTAAAAAAAACAAAAAATATAAGTTAGCGAGAGTAAGCTTCAACCACCATTTGAGGATCAACCTGAATTCCAACATCCTCTCTGGCTGGCAAAGCAATTACCTTACCTTCAATCTTCGTTTGGTCAAATTGAATCCAACGTGGAAAATCCTTCTTATTCTTTAAAGCCTGAATTTGAAGAACAAAGTAAGCCCCAGCCTTTTTTGATTCCTTGATTCCAATAACGTCTCCAATCTTAACTTCATAAGATGGAATCGTTACTGAATTTCCATTAAGCACAAAAGCTCCATGCGTTACCATCTGACGAGCTTGAATTGGAGAAAGCGCAAAACCCATCTTGCGAACAACATTATCTAGTCGCAATTCCAATCTTGTCATTAGTAAATCTCCGGTCACACCTGGTTTATTTTCAATTTCTTCGTAATGCTTGCGGAATTGTCTTTCCAAAATTCCGTACATTCGTTTAATGCGTTGCTTCATTGCAAGCTGTTTCCCGAATTCACTCAATCCGCGAGACATTCTTTTACCGTGCACGCCTGGAGCGTAAGGACGTTTAACCATTGCACACTTTCCAGTATTGCAACGATCACCTTTCAGGAAAAGTTTTTCTCCTGAGCGACGACATCTTTTACATTTTGATCCTAATAAATCTCTAGCCATATCTTATTTAGTCATGAAACATGGAACATGGAGCATGGAACAAAAAATTCCTAATCCGTATTCATGTTATATGTTATGTGTTCTATGTTTTATGAAAATTTATATTCTTCGTGGTTTCTTTGGTCGGCAGCCGTTGTGAGGAATTGGGGTCATGTCTTTAATCGCCACTAACTCAAAACCTTTATTAGCAAGGGACCTGATCGATGATTCACGTCCGCTACCAACGCCTTTAACAAAAACTTCTAACTCTTGAACTCCATATTTTTTAATTTTCTCTGAAACATCATGCACAACTTGCGTCGCAGCGTAAGGCGTCGCTTTCTTAGCGCCCTTAAAGCCTAGCAGCCCTGAACTTGCCCAGGCTAGCATTGCTCCATTCATATCAGAAATCATGATCATCGTATTGTTATAGGTACACTTAATATGAGCTTGTCCTTTTAGGATTTGCCTTTTAAGCTTCTTTTTTTTCTTTTTTGCATCAGCTTGCTCAGCCACTGGAGTAGTCGGTTTTTCCTCAACCGTTCCCGCAGCTTCAGCCGCAACTTCCTCAAAAATGTCCTGTGTTTTTTTAATATCCTCAGCCATATTTATATAATTCAAAATTTAAATCTCAAAATGGAAAATTTTGGAGTCACTTCGTGACGTTTTTTAAAAGGTCATGAGCAAAGCGAATTCCTAAATTTTTATTTTTGATTTTTGACTTTTTAATTTATTATGTCTTTGATTCGCTTCGGCGTCCGCTACCCATGGTTCGTCTAACATTTCCGCGAACCGTTCGACTATTGGTCTTGGTTCGTTGTCCGTGCACTGGAAGTCCTTTCTGATGACGAGATCCACGATAACTCCCAACTTCTTTCAAGCGTTTGATATTCATTTTTACTTCATGCTTGAGCTCACCCTCTACTTTATACTTCTTTTCAATCTCATCTCTAAGCTTATTAGCTTGTTCGGGTGAAACTTGTTTCGTCTTAGTCTTTGGGTCAATTTCGAGCTTCTTTAAAAGTTTTTTACTCGTCGAAGGACCGATGCCATAAACATAAGTCAAGGCAACTTCAATTATTTTTTCATCGGGTAAATTTATTCCAGAAATACGTATCATAAATACAGAAAAAATTTCAAATTTAAAATTTAAAATTTAAAATTAAAAATTATTGTTATCCTTGGCGTTGTTTATGCTTAGGGGTTGAACAAATGATGTAAACTCGTCCTCTGCGTCTAACCACTTTGCATTTCGCACATATTTTTTTAACTGATGCTCGTACTTTCATAATGTTCATGGAACATGGAACATGGAACATGGAACAAAAAATTCCAAAACCAAGCCATGTGTATTTATTATTTTGCTATATGCTCTATGTTTTATGTTCTATACCACCGCTACATCCGTTGCACAACTCTTCCCTTGGTTAAATCGTAAGGGCTCATTTCCATCAAAACTCGGTCGCCTGGTAAAAGTCGAATATAATGCACTCGCATTCTGCCAGAAATGTGAGCTAAGACTTCGTGTCCATTGTCCAGTTTGACTTTAAAAGTTGTACTAGGTAACGTCTCGACAATCACCCCTTCAATCTTAATGAGTTCTTTTTCTTGGTTTGCTGACATATTTTGAGTGATTTTCCAACCTAAAAATAGAGGGGAAATACTTTTCCAAAACTATCCTCATTCGTGAAAATAAAGTAGTAAAAACCTCTAATTTAAACTGTCTATTAAGCTGTTCTAAAAACGTATAACTATCTTAACAAGTTATTGATTTCTTGTCAACCCTAAGTCTAGTCCAATGCAACATGAGCTTGAAATAGGTACCCATTCCAACGCAAGATGAGCTTGAAGGAGCAAAATCTGCTAGAATATTGGGTAATTTCATAAGTTAGACCCTATGACAATTGATATGGATGATTCAAGTGT
>CAIPMZ010000104.1 GCA_903866285.1 uncultured bacterium | reverse complement strand
TGAAAAAATAAGTTTAGCTGTAATTTTATTTTTGGTTTTTGTGTTTACGGCGAGTGCAGATTTTTCCTTTGAAAAATGGCAATACGAAAAAGAATTAAAAACTCCAGCTGGCGGGTTGGCGGAAGTTACCATCGATAATGAAATTTTTGCCAAGGCTAGCTTGGGGTTGGCTGACGTGCGGATCGTGGATGAGAAAAATCAGGAAACTCCTTATAAATTAGTTACCCCAAAAGGCAGTCTCAGTGAAACTGAATATACTCCAAAATTAATTAATAATTCCGTAGCCGAGGGAAAATATGCGAGCGTAATTTTAGATTTAGGCGCTGGGGGCTTGCTGACAAACTCACTAACAATTCAAACAGCCTCGAGTAATTTTCAGCGTAACGTTACTATTTATGGGAGTGATAACCAAACCGATTGGCAGACTTTAAAAGCGGGTGGTTATATTTATGATTACACGGATGAAAAAGCTAAAGTTAAAACTCAAAATACGACGGTAGCTTTTAACGAAAGTAATTTTAGATTTTTAAAACTTGAAGTTGCGGAGGTCGATCGCAAGCCAATTTTAATTAATTCGGTGGGGGTGAAACGATATTTGCAGGAGGAATTGCGGGAGTTTAAGTTGTCACCAAGTTTTGAAGTTGCTCAAGTTGAAAAAGAGAAAACAACCAGGCTTATTGTTGATTTGGGCCAAAGCGGGATTCCGACTAGTCGGCTAGTGCTGGAGGCGGGAGGCGAAAATTTTAATCGAAGCTTGTTGGTTTACGCTAGCAATGATAAAAATTCAACCGCCTGGAGGCAAGTTGGTTCGGGTTATCTTTTTCGTTATGATACGCCAAAGTTTAAGGGAGAAAATAGTAGCGTTAAAATTAGCGAAACAACAGAGCGGTATCTGAAAGTAGTTATTGATAATCAAGATAATGCGCCACTGAATTTTGCTAAAATTACCGCCTTGGCAACGTATCGAGATTTGGTTTTTCAAGCTCAGGCCGGGAGCAGTTACCGTTTATTTTACGGCAACCCTGGGGCTAAGGCTCCGCAATATGACCTAGAAAAGTATTTCCAATATCTTGATTTAAATACGGTTCAAAACGCTACGCTAAGCGCGCAAAAAAACAATGCGCAGTTTATTCCAGCGCTGGCGCCAGTAAAGCCTTTTAGCGAGAGATACGCAACCTTGCTCTCCGTGGCGCTGGTGACGATGGGAGCTATTTTGTTGCTGCTGGTATATAAATTTTTGAAGAAATAAATTTTAGTTAGCTTTGTATTTAATATAAACTCTTTGAAATTTAAGTAAGTTATAATTTATAAAAATAAAATTTATGAGCGAAAATCAAAAAAACAATAACGCGCAGGATTTCTTTCTTTATCTCCTGACATTTCTGGCTTTGACGTTTTTAGCTTTGGGCGCAGGGTCAGTTCTTTTTCAAGCAGTTAATAAATTTCTGCCAGATGAAATTTCGAATAATTTTGATCAGGGCGGAGTGCGTTTTGGTATCGCGGCAATTTTAATTGCTGGTCCACTTTTTTTACTGATTTCAAGATTTATTAATCAGCGAATTACCAGTGGGGTAACTTCCCTAGAAGCTGGGGTGCGAAAGTGGCTAACTTATATCGTTTTGTTTTTTGCAGCCGCTACGGTTATTGGCGATTTGATCACGCTGGTTTTAAATTTCTTAGGGGGCGAAACTACCGTTCAGTTTCTCTTGAAAGTTTTAGTTATCTTGGTAATTGCGGGCGGAATTTTTGCTTATTATTTTTGGGATATGCGCAAGACGAAGCTTAGCGAAAAAGCTTTGAAAATAAATAAGCTTTCAGCAATTGTCCTGGTGATATTTTTAGCGGTTGTATTTGTGGGAGCTTTTTTCCTGATTGATTCGCCAGCAACGGCGCGCCTGAAAAGAATTGATAGTCAAACAATTAGCGATGCGCAAAGTGTCGATAGTTCGATTCGTGGTTTTTTTACGCAAGCTGGAAAACTACCCAAAACCCTGGATGATTTAGAACGGACAGGTTTTTCCCCATACTTACAAAGTGCTAATGAAATTGAATATGTTGTGGTAGCTGAGAATACTTATAAACTTTGTGCAACTTTCGAGCGGGCGGATATTGAAGATAAGGATGTTTCTTATAGTGGAGAAGATCTGAGTCAATGGAAGCACGCTGCGGGCGAAGTTTGTTTTGAGCGCATTGCCCTTGATGAAAATGTTAAAGGTTTACCAATTAAATAAACTGGCCTTACTAAAAGCCCATGACTATTGACAGAAAAATGAAAAGGCTATTGGCGCACTATTGGATAATGGTGTATAATAATTTCAGGTACGAGCCATCGTACAAAATAAGCAGTTAATAAATAAATAATTTGTTTTTAATTTCGCCCATTGGCGGATTGAGAATGAAAAAAAACTATGGCAAAGTTGACAAAGGCTCAGCTCGTGACAACACTAGCTGAAAAAACAGGTCTTTCAAAAAAAGACATCAGTGGTGTTTTCGATGAGTTGACAACAATCGCTTACAAAGAAGTGAAGAAAGTTGGGGAATTCGTGCTTCCTGGATTTGGAAAGATGGTAAAAGCAAAACGTAAAGCACGTATGGGTGTAAACCCTGCAACTGGCGAAAAAATTAAAATCGCTGCTAAAACTGTGGTTAAATTTCGTTTGGCAAAAGCTGCTAAAGAAGCTGTTCTCTAGTTTCGAAAAGTATTTCGATATTCTTAAAACCCCGCTCCGGCGGGGTTTTTTGATACCTAGAAAAATTTCGCTGTTTGCGGTATAATGGAAAAATGGGACTAATTAAAAATATGTAAGGATAAAAATGGCGATT
>CAIPMZ010000103.1 GCA_903866285.1 uncultured bacterium | reverse complement strand
GGAGGCTCAACCTCCTTGCAACTGACAGTGTTTTAACTGATTCAATATAGACCTATAGATTATTTTTTATGCCTCCAATATTTCTCAAAATCAAGGAATTTTTTCTAAAATACGAACAGAAAATCGTGCTAATTGTCGCTTTTTGCCTTATTTCAGCCGTTTCATTTGAATTTGGAGTCCTTCAAGGCCAAAAATGGCAGCAAAAGCCCCTGATTATCGAAAAGCCTACCCAATCCCCAGGCGAGCTATCCAGCCAAATTCAGGCCAATTCTGAGGCTCAGAACGCAAGTCAGGCAACAACTACCAAAGTTTCAACCGCCACAACCAAAACAGCCAACTGTGCCTACGTCGGTAGCCGAAACTCCAACAAATTCTATCTTCCAACCTGCTCCTACGCCAAACGCATCAAGCCAGAAAACGTGGTCTGCTTCAAAACCGCCGACGAAGCCCTGGGGCAGGGAAGAACAGAGAGTAAGTGTGCAACCTCAACTAAATAAGAAGCTCAAAATAGTCCCTAGCTATCTTTTGAAACATAAAAGTAGCAAATACTATCATACTCGATAGTGTGATAGTATTTGCAAAATTAAAGTAAAAAATAAAAATATGCCATTAAATAAATCAAAACTTTCCAAGAAAGAAATTGATAAAATTTTATATCAACTTTGTTTAGCAATTGCTGAAATTAAAGATCCCAATGAAGCGGCCGAACTTTTGCGTGACCTTTTATCCTATAAAGAATCGGAGATGCTCGCCAAGCGACTCAAAATTGCTGAACTACTTTTATGTGGTATGACTTATTGCGAAATAGAAGAAACTTTAAAAGTAAGCGCCACAACAATTGCGCGCGTGCATGAATGGTTACAAATTTCAGGAGAAGGATACCAAAAAGCAATTGCAAGAACCCAAGGAAAGATCACAAAGAACAATAACGAGGATATTGATTTTGAAAATTGGAGTTCGCTCAAGAAGAAATTTCCTGCATATTATTGGCCGGACATTTTACTTGAAAGCATTATAACAAATGCTAATAAAAAACAGAAAGCCCAAATGAAAGCAGTTATAAATAAGTTAGCTAAAGCCAAGGAAAAACCAGCAATATATAGACGAATAAAAAATCTCATTGGATAATTAAGTAGCTTAAGATAGGAATGGCAAATACTATAATACTAGATAGTGTGATAGTATTTGCAAAAATAAATTACAATAAATGGATGGAGAATGAAAGTTAGTCGAAGAATTGCTAAAAATTGTAAAATGAAATAAGCTTAAAACTAACAATCGTTTTTAATTTAAATAAAATTTCATTACGGGTATTTTGTTTTGTAAGCTAAAGAGATAAGAAGTTTACCCCGTAGCGAATGCTATCCGGGGCTAATACCTAAAAGCTATTATTATGACAACCCAAGAAACAGAAATTAAGCTAGATGAATCTGCTCAAAACGATGGAGAGCAACCTGTGAAAGTAAAATCCTTTGAGGAAATCGAGGAGCATCTGCAAACCAATTTGATTCAGATTGGCATGGAAATTGCGGAGATTGAAAATTTTTTGAAGTTGGGCGAGGAACTTTTGGAAAAAGAGCGCAAGCTTCAAGAGGCTAGCACTGAAAAAGATGAGGAGATAATTACGAGGTATAAAAATGATATTGCTAAGTTACAACAAGGTTTGGAAATGTTTTTAAGCATCAAAGAAGAAATGGAAAACACCCTTGCCAAACTGCACCAGACCAAGGCTAAGGCGGATGAATACATCAAATAAAACTTTACGAACTTTATAACTTTATAACTTTATAAACTAAAGTATGAGCAAAAAAACCATCATCATTTCGTTGGGAGGATCCTTAATTGTGCCAGAGGAGATTGATTGGCAGTTTGTGAAAAAATTTAAGAAAGTTATTGAAAGCAATATCGCGAAAGGGTATCGCTTTATTATTATCACTGGGGGCGGTAAAACTGCACGCAAATATATTGAAGCTGGAGTTAAAGTTGGTGGGGTTGATAACGAAGATAAGGATTGGCTCGGAATTCATTCAACGCGACTAAACGCACATTTTATTCGAACAATTTTCAAGCAGTACGCTCACCCGACAATCAATCGGAACCCGTACGATCTAGAGGGTTTTTTAAAGGCCAAGGAGCCGATTTTGGTGGCGGCTGGTTATAAACCGGGAAACTCGACGGATTATATCGCCGTGCTACTAGCTAAACAATTTGGCGCAACTAAAATCGCTAATCTTTCTAATATTGATTACGTTTGCGATAAAAATCCGCAAAAATATCCTGACGCTAAAAGAATTAAAGCAATTAACTGGAGCGATTTTCAAAAAATTGTCGGTGATACTTGGGACCCAGGCGCCAACGTTCCATTTGATCCAATTGCTTCAAAAATGGCTGCTAGGGAGGGCATGGAGGTGGTAATTCTCAATGGCAAAAAGATTGCCAACTTCGAAAAATATTTAAATGGGGAAAAGTTTATGGGAACGACAATAAAATAATTTTAAAAAATTATTTTATTACATAAAAAAACCTGGGCATTCCAAATATAGAAATGTCCAGGGAAATAAGAGCTACCAGCTTTTTGTTGAAAAAGCCACTATCGTTGAAAAAATAGTAATCGACAATAAAATAGCAAGCAGCATAACTCTTTGAGAAGACTCCACTAAGAATGATACGTCAATATCTTGATGAAAAGAAAAAATTAAAATAAAGCTTAGAAACCAAAAGAGTAAACACAAGGAAAGCAATATTATTTTCCCAAAATAGCTCCCAAAATTAGCTATATTTTTCATCTCTCTGCACTCCTTTTTTTTAAAAAAAGTTTTTTGATTTTAAAAAAACTATTCTATTCCGTAATACTTAACTGCTTCAAAAATATTTCCAGACTTATTTCTCTACTTTAAAATACTTCAAAAAGATAAAAATGACAAGATAAAAAAGCAGGGCGATGGTAAGGGAAACGATTAGATAGCCGACAATTAAGGGCAAAGCTAAATCCAGTAAAGCTGCTTTGCTGAAAAAAAACTTTAAGCCCATTTGAAGAGTTTGATCAAATTGAGTATAAAGAGAAGCAATGCTTTGATTAAAAAGCAGTCCTCCCGTTAAGGCTGCCACCGGCAGCAGTGCAAAGGTAGTCCAAGAGTTAGTAGCTAGCATCCCAATCAAGGCGGAGGGCTTATTAAATCGGAGCAATGTGACGAAGACGAGGGTTGTCGTAATTCCTTCTACCGGCATAATCCCAAAAAAAATCCCCAGGGCTGCGCCAGCGGCAATATTATGCGCGCTATCTTCTAGATCAAAGAAGCTTGCAAAGAAGGCTTTAATTTTGTGGACGGTTTTTTTCATTTTTTAATCATAGCTTGAATTTCGGTCTTGGACAATAGCGAGAAATATGCTATATAGAAAGCATATGAGCAAACTAGTATTCGACATTGAAACAATCGGCGAAGATTTTGAGAGCCTGGATAAAACGACCCAGGAGGCTTTGACCCATTGGATTGAAAGAGAGTCTCAATCGCCGCTGGAAACTGAGAAACTTTTTTCGGAGGTTAAAAATGGGCTTTGCTTTTCGCCACTGACTGGTCAAATTGTGGCCATCGGGGTTTATGATGTCGAAAAAGACAAAGGCGCTGTTTATTTTCAAGCTCCTAGCGTCGAGCTTTCAGACAGCGAAGACGGCAACATCAAATTTCGGGTTCTGAGCGAAAAAGAAATGCTCGAGCAATTTTGGAACCTGGCCCAAAAATATGACGAGTTTATTAGTTTTAACGGTCGCACTTTTGACGTGCCAT
>CAIPMZ010000102.1 GCA_903866285.1 uncultured bacterium | reverse complement strand
TTAAAATTAATTATCTTATTGCCTGCTATAATTTTTCTCATTGTTTTAGTTAACTCTTCTTTAGGTTTAGATTGGCTTGGTTTATTTAAAGTGCCTTTTGATGCTTCAAAATATCAATTTTTTGAACGCAGCCCTTGGCAGCTGATTACCCTACGGCAATTTACTCCATTGGTCTTTTCTTTGTCGCCTTGGATTCTCTTGGCTTTTATCTACGCCAGTTTTAAAAATTTTAAAAAGGACGCTCAATTTCATTGGTTTACGGCCGTGGGCAATGCTTTTATCCTTTTTTATATATTAGCAATTAGTTTAGAACAAGTTTCTTTGACGATTCGTTACGGGATCTTGCTTTATCCAGTTGTGATCACGTTAGCTTCGCTGGGTATTTTCCAATTTTTTTCAAACTACGCTAGCAAGCGAAAAATTTTAGCTTTAATGTGCGTGGTTATTTTTTCTGCGGGAGTGGCTAGCCTCTGGCTGGCTAAGCCCTTTTATTTTAATTACACAAACTTGCTCTTGCCGGAAAAATATCTTATTGCCGATGGTTGGGGTTATGGCGGCTATGAAGCGGCTCGTTACCTCAATTCTCTGCCAAACGTGCAGACGATGCGGGTTTGGGCTGATTATAATGGGGTTTGCGTCTTCTTTAATGGTGATTGTAGTGCGAATAAACTGACGATGCAAAATATTCGCGGTGAGGCTAAACAAACTGGCAAGCTCGCGCCTTTTGACTATTTCGTTTCAAATCGACGGGGGTATATTTTGAGTTATGGGCTCTGGGATAGTTTATTGGATGAATATCAGAGTAAAGAAGTTTTTAAAATTGAAATTGGCAGGCGCCCAGAAAATTTTCTGAAGGTTTATAAAAATAATTAAGTTATTATGTCGAAGAAGCAAAAAACCCCACAAAAGACTAAACGAAAGGAAGAATTAAAAGTGGAAAAAGCTCCAGCGGAAGTTGTAAAAAAGATTTTACCGGCTTGGCTCTGGCTTTTTTTATTCGTGCTTCCTTTGGGCGTATATTTTTTCTTTGGCTTCCAACATCTGACAGAGTTTGAAACTGCCGATGAGCATCTCTGGATTTCAAACCTTTACACTGGCCGAATTCAACAATACTGGACCGCCCTTGAGCAGAAAGACTGGGCAAAAACTCGCATTAACGATAAGCCAGGCGTTACGCTGGCTTTAATTTCCGGTGGTTTTGGCAGGGAGAAAGAGGGTTCCGTTACGGATAAAATTATTCAGAAAGAAAATAAATGGACTATTTATAACGCCGAAAAAACTCAAGCGGTTTATCGCGCCTACCGGACGCCAATCGTAATTGCTAATGGTCTGCTGAGTTTATTTTTACTGCTGGCTTTTTGGCGATTGACGAAGAAACCTTGGCTGGCCCTGGCTAGCGCGAGTTTAATTATGCTCTCGCCAACCTTGTTGGGGATTTCCCAAATTATTAATCCGGATGCTTTTTTATGGATTTTTTCTTTTGCCAGCGTCCTGGCTTTTGCACTTTTTCTGAAAGCGGAAAAGTGGTGGCTGTATCTTGTTGATGGCCTTTGCACCCTAATTTTATTAGCCCTGGCGATTCTCTCAAAATATGTGGCTTTGATTTTCTTCCCGTTTTTTATGGCAATGCTTTTGTGGTATCTGCTAGCTGATTATCAAAGGTTAGTCGCGGAAAAGAGTCTGCGAAAAAAAGTTATTGCTACCGCGCTCGGTTTTCCGCTGATTATTGCTGGGGCCATCGGCTTATTTGCCTTACTGATGCCAGCAGCTATCATTAAGCCGGAAATTTTACAAAAAGCTATTTTTGAATTTGGTGGGATGAAAAATATGCTCCTTATTTGCGGATATATTGACCTGGCTTTGCTGCTAGACGCCGTCCTGCTCAAATCATCTTTACTAAAGTTTCTCGGCAAGTATGCTCAATTTTTAAAAGTTTTGCTTCCGAAGATAATTTATTTTTTAATTGTTGCTCTTTTCGCGGTAACTATTTATAACTGGTCGTTTAAGGATAATTTTTTACAAGCGCCTTTCTTTATTGATGGCGTCAAGAGTAGTCCAATCCTAAGTTTGTCGCTTCCGATGCAAATGCTTTCGCAAGCCCAGCCAATTATTTACGCTTCGACGCCAATTGTGCTGGCACTGATGTTTTTTATTTTGATAAAATCGGACTAATTAAAAATATGTAAGGATAAAAATGGCGATTTGGAGTACAATAGAAGACATAATTGTAAATCATCTATTATGCTGAATAAAAAAAGTGTC
>CAIPMZ010000101.1 GCA_903866285.1 uncultured bacterium | reverse complement strand
TATCTTAATTGTATTTATTATATATCTATATTAAAGATTTATTATTATTAGTAAGCACGTAAGAGGTGGATAAAGCAGATAGGGTCTTTATTTAAAGTAAGAAGTAGTTGGGTTGGGGTGGATAAGTTAAGGTTTAAGTAAGGCCTGGGTGGTTAATAACTAAAGACACTTAATAGGAAAAAGTTCGAAGTAGTTTTATACAAAAAATCTTCACAGGTTTATACACAGAAAAGACAGAACTTAACCTTGGTTATCCACAGCTTATCCCAAATTAAATAAAGCACTGTTAGTTTTAGGGAGGCTCGACCTCCCCAGTGGAGGTCGAGCCTCTAACGTCTTTCTGCCACTAATTAAGTTGATTTTGTATTATACAGGAATAAACTTATTTTGTTTGCTAAAAAAATAAATAAACAAGCATAAGCCACCTAGGGAGATAAAAATATCCGCAAAATTAAAGAGTGGATATTTTGGTCCAAAAATAGAAAGATAATCAAAAACGCAGCCAAAGAAAAAACGGTCCAGGCTATTAGCTAAAATTCCGCCCCAAAAAAAACCTAAACCAAGGGACAAAGAGGAATGAAATTTCTTTTTTGGAAGGATTTTTAGGTAATAAAAAAAACTAAAAGATAAAAATAAGCCAAAGCATAGCCAAAAAAGTAGGATAGGAGGCTGAAAACCAAAGGAAATGCCTTCATTACAAAAATAAAAACCGCCACTCGAGCGGATTTTATTTTTAATAAGCTGATCAGCTAAAATAACTAAAGAGGCAGTGCAGAGAGTTATTTGCAGGCTAAGTTCCTTGAGGTTATTATTTTTTACTAAGCGCATTATTTGACTTGCTAGCAATTTACACAATTTTTAGCCGCCGGATAAGCCGCTAAGCGTTCAAGGGAAATTTCATCCCCACATTGTTGGCATTTCCCGTAAGTTCCTTGCTCAATTCGTTCAAGGGCTTCAAGGGTTTCTTTTAATTGTTTTTCGAGATTTTGCTCCACCGCTAAGTTATCGGTGTATTCTTCTATCTCAGAAGCATTTTCATCTTCACCGGAGCCAATTTCGGTATAGGTGGTAGCATATGCATTATCTAGGGTTGGTTTTGTGAGGCGTTGAAGTTCCTTTTCGAAATGTTCCTTATCCTTTAATAGGTTTTTTTTGCTTTCAGCTAAAAATTCTGGAGTGAGTGACATAGCGTTTAAAATTATTGATTTATAGGTTTTGCACCCCCGATAAGGCACAAAGCTAAATTAATTATAAATCTATTATAACAAAAAAATAGGCTAGTTGTCTATGAAAATATTTTTAAGATGGTTTATTTTAAAAAGATTAGTTTCTGAATGATAAATGATAGCTAGAGCATCAAAACGAAAAGCGGAATCCCAAAGTTGGTTAGCGCTAAGATAATAAGCGGCAATCTTTTTTAATTTATGGAGCTTTTGCCTGGTTATATTCTCTTCAGGTAGTGTAATAAAATTTGTTTTTTTTCTGGTTTTGACTTCCACAAAAACAAGTTCAGTTCCTTCTTTGGCGATTATATCTATTTCTCCGAGGCGTCTGCCTGCGGTGTTAGTAAAATTAGTACAAATAATTTTATAGCCGTGCCTTTTTAAAAAAGTCACCGCCGCCTTCTCGCCGAGTTGTCCCAAAGGTAGCTCTTTATTTTTAAAAAAATTAAACATAAGCTTTTTTAAGGGTGGTTACTTTTTGATTATAATGGCTTAATTAAACTTTTGTAAGGATTTTACCCTCTTAATATCTCTTGAATCATCTTGTATCTACGCTCTTGATTTAGTCCTCGATGGACTTGCAAGAGCGATTTTGTTTTTCCAAAAAATCCATCAATCGAATTTGTAGTGTTCGGCATTCCTAGCTCGGGATGTCTTTGATGAGTAAACAGAAACGACATATTTGTATTTA
>CAIPMZ010000100.1 GCA_903866285.1 uncultured bacterium | reverse complement strand
CGCAGGGTGCGATTTTAAATCAATGAGCATAGTAATCTAAAGCTATAATTTACGTGTAAGCTAAGCTATGGAAACCAAAAGGATAAACTAAGAATTAAAAATTTTAAACTCGCGTTAATTAACTTGGTAAATTATTAAATACCTCACCGCACCACCTAGCACTATTTATTTACAATGGGCGAAAACCTGATTTTTTAGACAGGAGGTAAGAAAAAAAATAAAAAAGCATTAAAGAAGGAGCTTAATTTTAAATTTTTAGAAAAGTGTGGTATTATATGTATAGTTAAAATAAACTAATTATGAAAAGTAGGGAAATTCTTATTGCAACCTTTTTTACTATTGCTTCTCTTTTTGTGTATGCAATTTTTCCAACTAAAAATAATTTTCAACAAGTAAGTACTCTGGTGGTTTTCTTTGTTTTATTTCCATTGATTTTTAATAAATTATTCTTAAAGAAAAAATTAGCTTTTTATGGCTTAAGTTTAGGTGCTTGGAAAAAGGGCTTATTTTGGAGTGTGAGCTCGCTAATACTGGTTGGTTTTATTTTTTTGATTTTAGGCGTTTATTTTAATTTTTTAGGAAATTATAATATTCCAGTTTTTATAATAAAAAACTTTAAAGGCTTTTTATTTTACGAGTTTATAATAGTTTTATTTTTTGTAAGTATTTACGAATTTTATTTTAGAGGTTTTATCTTAGCTATTTATAGGGAGGAGTTTAAAGAATGGGCTATTTTAATTCAGGCGGGACTTTTTTTAGTTTTATTTTTAACGATTAAGGGGTCATCCTTAAGCACCTTTCTGCCTTATTTGATTTTTACACCCCTAGCTGGCTGGATTACTTTTAAAAGTAAATCCCTTATTTATTCCTTGGTAACTCAGTTTTTAATAGTTTTAATTATAGATATAGTTGTTGTAAAGATGATTAGTTAATTTTTTTAAAAATATATGTTAAAAATAAAAAAAATATCCGCAAGCGCTGTTATTTTTGCTTTAATTTTAATGGAGCTTTCTCCCCTGACCACTCAGGCGGCTAGTTTTACGTTGCCAGACTCTCTCGTGGACGCATTAACTAGTCCTACGACTAGCACTATAGTTAATAGTGCTAGTAATGATTCAAGTGGGGCGCTTGGAAAAAACTCAGTACCTAAAGTCGAAATTACTTTTGATTCCTTGGGTACTTCGCAAATTGGCGGAAAAATGATTGCTACGGCTAATCCAGGATTTTTTAATAATAATTCAGATCCCTCAAAATTATATTTTACTTGGTATTTAAAGAAAAGTGGTTGCGATAAACGAAGTAATGTAGCTGAAGGTAATAGTTGCGATTTGGATAGTAATAATAAAATAAATGAGAATGATTGGAAAATAGCAGCGGCTAAAATTAATGTCGCCAGCTCTTTTGATAATACGGGGGTTAGTTACGATAATTTTTCAAATGGTGAAAACAGTGACACGGCTGGATATGTCGCTATCCCAGAGTTAAATAAAAGCAAAAATAGTACAAATATTGGCTGGCGAAATGGTTTTCTGCGAGATGGGAATGATGATTTATATCAAGATAATGGTTCTGGTGACGAGGTGGTAGATTGTTATGCCCAAGCAACTGCTTCGGGAAGATTATATGAATTAAGACAAGTAAGTGCTAATTTTAATAGCCAGTGTCCAGTGGGTTACCATCGAGCTTGCGTTTCCGATCAAACGGCTAATTGCAAAGTTTACAATGCGCTTAATCCAACTTATCAAGAAAATTTCGGAGCTTGCGCGGTTGCTTCGGAAAATAGTGATAATGGGGATGTGGTTTGTAGTGTTCAAGATGATACAGATTTAAAAAACTTTAAAGCGACAGTTGCTTGTAAAACAACAGACCAGCTTTCGGTTTGCGTTGAAAATGATAGTAGTGCGCCACTTTTGAGTTTAAATTTAGAATTTGGAAATATTACGGAGGGAATCCTTGGCGTGATCCTTGGGACGAAACTAGGGACTAGTGTAGGGGTTGATGATACTTTAAATAATAAAATGTGCAGTGCGGTAGCTAAGCCAGATCCTTCGCACACAACTTTCTTTTTAACTAACACTAATCCACTTATAACGGCAGAGGCGGAAAAATGTAGCACGGTTCGGGCAGGGGTGCTTGAAGGTAAGAAGGATCTTGCTGGTAATACGGTTATTTTAGCTAAAAGTGACTTAGAGCCAAAGTGTAATTTTGAGAAAAGTGATAACTTATGTAAACATCTGTTTCCAGTTTTGCCAAAAGGCGTAAAAACAGATAATAATAAGCAGGCGGTTTCTGGCGATGGAGAGTTTAATTTAAAAGAAAAGGAGTTTTGGGGTGCAAATCCTGCCAGCGCAAACACTAGTGGCAAGGGTAAAGATGAAGAAAGAGTGGTTGGCTTAGGTGCAAACACTTTTGCTTGGACCTATTCCGCTGGGGATGAAGTTGGCGTGGCGGTTGAAGGTGATAGTATTTATCCCACGAATCATGCCGATGCTGCTTATAAAAGAATGTGGGCGTTTTCAAAGGGCACGTGTAAGGTGTTGGATGATATTGAAAAAAGTAAAACCATAAATTCAACGGAGCCAACTAAAAATACGCGAGGTTTTTATTTGGATGGTAATGTGGGAATCTTAACAGCCGAGGTTGACTTGAATGATTGCTTAGAGGAAAACTTACTGGATCCAAGAGAAAATGATTTAACAGATGGAAAAGCTAAACTCGGAATTCAAATGGTTAGTGTTCCGCAAAATCCAATTAATGATGCGAGCGGAAAGGGCGACATCCTAATTGTCTCAACGACAGCCTATAATTCGCAGGATTATAATAATCTAACCTATACCTGGACGGTTCAACTTAGTAAGGATGGCTCAGCTGCCCCAACCGACGAAACAAAATGGAAAGACATTACAACTGAGCTAAAAGCCATTCCTTCTTTTTCGGCAGCGGACGTGGTAGGCATAAATAAAAATAAATTAGAGATAAAATTAAATTTGCCTGAAAAACTTATAACGGATAATCTTACGGGTACCTTAACAGACACCTTTTATCTTAGAATTAGAGCAAAAATAAAAGGAACAGCTACAGACGGTGACCAGGGCGCCGATCAATATAAGATTGTTAAAATAACACAACAAAAGCACCAAATAGGGGTTTATTCAGTAGTTGCTAATAATACGGGTTTGCTGAGTATGGACAATGCTGGTGGGGCAGGGATTTGCTCGACGGACAATGAAAAAGTCAGGTGCTTCGTCACAAAAAATGAAATAATCGGCCTTAATATTCCTAACGAGGGGAGTGGCGTGCTAACTAACTTTGCTTGGAAAGTGAATGGTGCAAATATAACCTGCGATGCGGAGGTTTCCGCTCAGTGCACTATTGGGGGTAATATAATGTTTGTACCAATTTTAGGGAATGAAGGAGAGGCGGTCGATGTTACCGCGACAGCAATTAATAGCACGACGAATGAAGCAGTAGAGATTAGTCGCCACTTTGTTATTATTAAGCCCCAGGCGATTATTAGCAGTATAGATAGTGCTGCCGCTTCGCCAAAACTATTGGGCTATTATAAGGACTTAGATGGTAACCGCTCCCCTGATTATAGTAAGCTTGTTTTTGAAGCCCAAGAAGGTGGCACAGTCAAATTGGCAGCTACTTTTTATCCTGCCTCGATTGAAAATCAGGCTGGTTTTGATTGGTCAATTGACGGCCAAATTCAAGCTGAGTTAAATGGTAAGAAAGAAATAGCTTTTCCAATTAGTAAAGTAGCTGGCGAAAACTACAATATCGGTTTAGTGGCTAATTATAACGTTGGACCAGAAAGCCAGCTTAATAATTTAAGAAAAGCGCTTTTGAAAAATTGGAATGTTTCCCCAGAAGATTCCATTGAGCAGCAACAACGTGTAAATATCCAAATTAATGTTTTAGCTGGGTCTCAAATTGGGGCAGCTAAAAACACCCAGAAGGGTTTAGCTAGTTTAATTACTCATTTACCGGAAAATTTAATCTTTCTGCTTAATATAGTTTTAACTTCAGGTATGCTTTTGCTTGCAACCGGCCTTATTTTCGCAGTGATGCCAGCGCCACTCTTTAAAAGGGAAGAGAATTAAAAAGTTTAAGTTAATATAAGCATAACTCAAAAAGCTGCAAGGAATATTCAAGACAATTTAATGATAGATTTTAAAAAAACAAACCTAAAAAAAATTCTTTTCATGGTGGCGGTGGCCGGCTGCTTTTTTAGTGCTAAAAATGTCCTGGCAGCGTCAACCTTTAATTATACCCTCCTGGAATCTTTCCCGGGCTTTTTCACGGAAGGGACGGTTATGACCGATCTGCCAAAAATGATTCTCGCTATCTATAAATTTGGAATTTGGACCATTGGCATTGCGGGCCTACTGATGATTACCGTGGGCGGGATTATGTACGCT
>CAIPMZ010000099.1 GCA_903866285.1 uncultured bacterium | reverse complement strand
TGAGGGTTAAGGATGTTTTCTGCTATTATTTGCATAGAATCTCTAGGGTCTTCAATGATTAATTGAGTAAATCTAGAGATGATACTGTATTTTTCCATTTTAGGCATGTCAGAGTGTTAAGTATGACATGGGCGAGTGCAGTAGTTGCTTTTTTCTAAGCGGCTGTGGTATAGTTAAAAAACAATTGAATAATTTATCCAGAGTGATGGTAGAGCGCTGGCTCGACGACCCATCCGGCAACCGCCTTGAATGACTTTCAAGGAAAGGTGCCCCTTCCAGCTCGAACGGCCTAGGGCTTTCGAGAAAAGATAAATGGTCGACTATCTCTTTTCTCGTAAAAGGGATTTTTTGTTGTTTTGTCTTCGCGATCCGCCCAGGGCGGATTGCAATGACACACAAAAAATAAAAAAGTAAGAGCGTTTAAAAGATAAATAAGTGTAAGCAAAAAAATAATTAAAATAATTTTTTAAAAATATAAACATATGTATAAACCAAAAACCTACACCGTCGAAAGCGTCACCTCGGGTCATCCGGATAAAGTTTGTGATCAAATTTCGGATGCCATCTTGGATGAGTGCTTAAGGCAGGATCCAGCCAGTCGAGTAGCAGTTGAAACTTTCGGTGGCCACGGCACTTTGCTAATCGGCGGGGAAGTGACGACGAAAGCGCAAGTTGATTTTGAAAAAATTGCTCGCAGGGTTTATCGAGAAATTGGTTACGACCAAGCCTTAGAAGTTTTAGTTAAAATCGTTCAGCAGTCACCAGAAATCGCCCAAGGCGTTGATACTGGTGGCGCGGGTGACCAAGGCATTATGTATGGCTACGCTACTGACGAAACGAAAGAGTTTATGCCAGCGGCGGTCGTCAAGGTGCACGCCCTCGCAAAAAAGTTAGAGGAGCTTCGCAAAAACGACCCAGCTTTTGCTTGGCTGCGGCCGGATGGCAAAACGCAAATCAGCGTCCACAATGGCAAAATTTCTGCCGTCTTAGTTAGTTGCCAACACAGCGAGGAAGTCGGCAATGAGCAAATTCGGAGGCAAATTATTGACGGCGTCATCAAGCCAATTATTGGAGACATTTCCGACATTGAAATTTTTATTAACCCGACTGGAAAATTTGCCCAAGGTGGTTTCGAAGCTGATACAGGGCTGACGGGGCGTAAAATCATGGTTGATACTTATTGCGGACTCGTTCCCCACGGCGGAGGAGCATTTTCTGGCAAAGATGCGACCAAGGTTGACCGCAGTGCCGCCTATATGGCCCGCTACGTCGCCAAGCAAATGGTTGCCAGGGGTTTGGCGAAAGAATGCTTGGTATCGGTTGCCTATGCGATTGGCAAAGCTGAGCCTTTGATGGTGGAAGCGCTTGATGAAAATGGAAAAAGTTTGGCTGAAATTGTCAAAAAAGAGTTTGATTTTCGTCCGCAAGCAATCATTGAAACATTGAAACTTCGTGAGCCGATTTTTCAGGCTACTGCAGCCTATGGACATTTCGGCAAAGCGGGTTTGCCTTGGGAAAAAAACTAAGCTGAAAAGATATTTTCTAACCTTTTAAATTGTTTTTTTATAAAGCCGTAGTGCTCCTGGTGGACTACGGCTTTTTTTCTGCCAATCCTTGCATTTTCCTGCGGATTTGCTAAGGTAATAACGATTTAAAGCAACGTCTTTTATCTCAATCAATGCTTTTTAAAAACAAGGATGGTTTATTATGACAAGAACGTTTTTGTTTGAAGGAAAAACTAAAAAATTTTTTTCAGATGATGGTTATCCTGGTTTTGTGGTTATTGAAAATAAGGATGATATCACCAAAAATGATGATCCCACGAAAACCCAAATAATGCCTGGCAAGGGAAAATTTGCAACCGACACAACTTGCGCCGTGTTTCAATTGCTCAAGGATGCGGGAATACCTGTGGCTTATGAAAAGCGCTTAAGCGACACGGAATTTTTGGCACCCCTGGCTGAGGAGATGATTTCTTTAGAGGTGATTGCGCGACGCTTTGCAGCTGGAAGTTTCTTAAAGCGTTATCCTGAACTCATCACGACTAGTGGGGTACCGCATCGTTTTCACCAACTAAGGTTTGAATTATTTCTCAAAACTACCAACGGCAGAGTTAACAGAAAGGGACTTGAAGACTTTTACGTAAATGCAGATGATCCATTCATCGCGAATCCTTATGAGGATGAATGGAATCTTTTCCATTCAAAGAAACCAAACTGGGAGGTTGATGCAAATTTGAAAGTGCCAATTCGCGCAAGCACGATCTTGCCGAAGGGCGTTACGGTTGCTCAAATTGAAAAACTGACTCGTAAAATTTTCTTAGTGCTTGAGAGTGCTTGGGGTCAATTGGGATTTCATTTTGTCGACTTTAAACTGGAGTTCTGTTTCCTTAAGGGTGACCTCATGCTTGCTGATGTTCTTGATGCAGATAGTTGGCGTCTGCGGAATGCTGATTGGACCGGTGAGTTTTCCAAACAGCTTTTCCGCGATGACCAGCCGATGGAAAAAATCGCAGCAAATTATCAGGCAGTAGCTCGTATGGTGCAATTATTCCGAATTCCAAAACAGGCTATTGTGATTTGGCGAGAATTCGAAAAAGATGTCCTTCCTGATTTTCCTGTAGTTCCAGGCGCTAAGTTTGAGAATGTTATCCTTTCTGGCTATAAATCTCCAAAAAAATGCATTGAAAAATTGGAGCAGTTGCTTACTGAATATCCAGAAGGTGGCGTAATTTTGGCTTGTGTCGGAATTTCTAATGTTCTTGGCTCAATTCTTTCTGCCCGGACAAGTTGGCCAGTTATCAACGTCGCGATAACCGCTGGATCCTTTCCTGAGGATGTTTGGAGCAGTTTACGTATGCCAGGCGGCGCTCCTAGCATGACCATGCTATCACCTGATAATGCTGTTCTCGCGGCATTGAACATGCTTAGTTTAAAAAATCCAGCGGTGTATGCTCTTCGCCAGCTCGCCATTGAAAAGCTGGATGTGTGAAGGTTATTTTCGTTAACTCAGTTAAGGTTGCAACGGTGCGACCTTAACTGAAAAACTTCAAAGTCTAACTTTATTAAAGTTTAGGCTTTTTTTGATGCTTTTTATTTTAGGATACGGCAGTAGTTGACTTTCAACTGTCCCTGAATTATACTTGACTTATCAAGTATAATTTTAACTTTACCCTGTTAAATAATGCTAACTTTTTTAAGAAATTTAGCATTAAAATTCGAATTGTTGTTTTTCGTAATAGAGATAAACATTAATTTTTAAAAAAATAAAATATTGCCTTCTAGGCCTGGATTCAAATTTTATTTAACAAGGTAAATGCAAAAAATCAACCAGTCGGTAAATTTTATTTTGGAGCTAGCTAAAACTCAGGCGATGCTGAGTCGGCGTTTTGATAGTGGCTTGGGCGGCTTGGGCTTGAGCGAATTTATTATTTTGTATTGGCTTAGCGTGGCTAAGGGCGAAAAAATGCGGAGAATTGATTTAGCTGATAAAGTCGGACTAACCGCCTCAGGGATTACGAGACTCCTGCTACCAATGGAAAAAATTGGCTTGGTCAAAAGTGGGAAGAGGGAAGCTGACGCGCGGGCGCGCTACGTAATGATCGCAGCTGGCGGGAAGCGGAAACTCGAAGAGGCGCTTGAGCGAATGGAACTTTTACTAAAAGAAATTATCCCAACCGGAAAAAAAGAAAAAATTCAGGAATTTTCTAAATTACTTGACCAGCTACAAGCTCAAATTTAGTGTCATAAAAATTTAAATCATAAACTGCACGCTAGCTTAACTTTAGGTTAATTAATTATGCCAAAACTAAAAAAAATCAGTAGTCAGCAGCAATGGGACATTGTCGGACTCGGCAATCCTTTATTGGATGTGGTGATTCAAATCGAGGAAGAAATGTTGGTAAGCTTAAAACTTAAAAAGGGTTCGATGAATTTAATTAGCGAGCAAGAAAGTCAGCGAATCTTGGCGCAAATTGGAGAATTCGAAAAGCAATTAACAGCCGGTGGGAGTACTTCTAATATTATGGTTGGCGCTAGTAGTTTGGGTAGTCGGACAACTTTTTTAGGGATGGTGGGCGAAGACGAATATGGTAGAATTTATCAAACCAAGATTGAAAATAAAGGAGTTGTTTCAAAACTTGCCAAGCATAAAAAAAATGCAACTGGGCATTGTTTGATTTTAATTACGCCTGATGGCGAAAGAACCATGCTGACCCATTTGGGCGCTGCGAGTAATTTTAAAATTGAGCACTTAGGCGAAGTTGAAATTAGAAACAGTAAAATTTTACACATTGAAGCTTATCAGCTTGAGGATTTGAATTTACGTCCCGCTGTTTTGAGAGCCATGGAAGTTGCCAAAGATGCCAAGGTTTTGGTTTCTTTAGATCTTTCGGATAGTGGTTTGGTACTGCGTAATAAGGAATTTTTACGCACAGTAGTTAGCCAAGACATTGACATTGTTTTTGCCAACGAGCAGGAAGCCCTGGCTTTTACGGAAAGGCTTTTGCCAGCAGATGCTTTGTATGAATTGGCGGAGCTTTGTGCAGTTGCAGTGGTGAAGCTTGGCGAAAAAGGAAGCTTGATTAAGCAAGGTGAAAAAGTTTTTGACATCAAACCACATCGCGTAGAGATGATTAATACTAATGGCGCCGGGGATATGTACGCGGGCGTGATTTTACATGGGTTAGCAAATGGGCTAGACTTGGAAAAGGCTGGAAAAATGGCTAGTCAGCTCTCAGCCTTAGTGGTTGCTAGTAAGGGCGCGCATTTGGATGAGAAGCATTTTGGAAAAATAAGAAAATATAGGAAAAGGTAACTGATGTTTTAGGGTATTTATTGAAAATAATTTTAGATTAGAAATAAGGAACGGGGGATATTGGAAATAAGATTAAGAAAAAAGAAAAAAGAAAAAGGATTTCCAATTTCTTTTCCTATTTCCGTAGACCTTTGTTACCTATTTCCAGGATAAGGTAGATAATTTCTTAAAGAAAGTTTAAATATATGCAAAAAACTCAAGACTACAAAATCAAAGACATTAATTTAGCTGAATATGGGCGCAAGGAAATTATCATTGCGGAAAAAGAAATGCCAGGGCTGATGGCGCTACGTAAAAAGTTCAGTAAGCAAAAGCCCTTGAAAGGTGCGCGAATTTTAGGGAGTTTGCATATGACTATTCAAACGGCGGTTTTAATCGAAACGCTGGTTGCGCTTGGCGCGAAGGTGCGCTGGGTCAGCTGTAATATTTTTTCAACCCAGGATCATGCGGCCGCAGCGATTGCGAAAGCTGGTGTGCCGGTTTTTGCTTGGAAAGGTGAGACTCTGGAGCAGTACTGGTGGTGCACCGAGCAAGCTTTTAAATTTGAAGGCGGGCTGGGACCAAATTTGATTGTCGATGATGGAAGCGACGCGACGTTGATGCTCCATCTGGGCGTTGAACTTGAAAAAGACCCAAAAATTTTAAAGCAAAGTTTGGCTGGCAAAGGTGAGGATGAAAGAGAACTCTTGAAAATTTTAGCCAGGATTTATCGGGAGCAGTCGAAATTTTGGAGTAAAATCATTAAAGATCTAAAAGGG
>CAIPMZ010000098.1 GCA_903866285.1 uncultured bacterium | reverse complement strand
GGCTTCAGCTGATAAATGGTACCGCTGAGGGTTAAGGATGTTTTCGGCTATTATTTGCATAGAATCTCTAGGGTCTTCAATGATTAATTGAGTAAATCTAGAGATGATACTGTATTTTTCCATTTTAGGCATGTCAGAGTGTTAAGTATGACATGGGCGAGTGCAACGGGTTGTTAATTTTTTGAAGATATGGTATTATTTTTGTATTGGTTACGCTTTAGTTTAACATAAAAATAAACATGTTTGAATTATTTAAAACAAGAAAGAATCATTTCGTGGGGATTGATTTCGGAACAGCTTCGATTAAGGTAGTGGAGGTTTCTTATATTAATCATCAAACCATTTTAGAAAATTATGGTTTTTTAGAATTGGACTTAGTCAATCGTGGCAATGTCAAGCCAGCTTCCTTGGAAAAAATCTTAAATGAATCGCTAAAGCGGTTGCTTACTAAATTGGAGATTAAAAATATTCCAGCGTTTGTTTCTATTCCAGGTTTCAGTGGTTTAGTGGCTATTATTGAACTACCGGGTATGCCAGTAGATGAACTAACGAAGGCTATTCAGTTTGAAGCGCATAAATATATTCCGAGCGCCCTGGATGAAATTGCGCTTAGTTGGGAAGTCGTTGGGCGAGAGGCGAAAAAGGAAGAGCAGCTAGCAGCTGAAAAAGCTGAGGATGCTAACAAGCCTGTGGCTAAACCTAAATTGAAAAGCGAAGCAAATAGTAAATTAAATGAAAAGTTAAAAGTTTTATTAGTGGCTGCTCCCAAAAAAGATATTGAACATTATGACCGGCTGGTTTCCGGGGCTGGCTTAGAGGTAAAAGCCATAGAGCTGGAAACCTTTTCTATTGCGCGCGTGCTAGTGGGCGATGAGCCGGGAGTTTTTTTACTTGTGGATATTGGTTTTCGGACGACTAATCTTATTTTAGTAGAAAAGGGGCTCATTCAAGCTAACCGCAATATCGATGCCGGAGGTGAAGAAATAACCTCGGCTATTATGGATATGCTAAGCGTTTCACGTTCAAGAGCGGAAATATTTAAGAAAGAAACCAAAGATATTCTTAATGGGAGTGAATCAGCGTTAGTTATTCCGGTGTTGGATTTAGTTGTGGGTGAACTTCGCAGGATTGCGACGGCTTATAAGGAAAAAAACAAAGATGGTAAAATTGATGCCATAATTCTTTCGGGGGGTACTTCGAAAATGGTGGGAATTAAGGATTACTTTGCACATGCGTTGGGCGAAGAAGTTCGCATCGGCAATCCTTGGCGCGGAATTACGGTTAGTAGCGAAGTGGCTCCGCTTACTAAAGATTTAGGGGCATCGTTTGCGGTAGCGCTTGGCCTGGCTTTACGAGGAGTTGAGGAATATAAAAAGAAATAATATAAATTGCTAATTAATACAAATTCATTCGCTAATAAGCACTAATTATATAAATCGCTAATCCATGCGAATTTAACCCTAATTTCCACGAATTTTTAAATCGTAAGAGATTATTCGAGATAAATTAGAGTCGATTCGAGCTTTATTTAAACATATGACGACAATTAATTTACAACAAGAAGGGCAGCGGGCAGAGTTAGTTGGTAGTGCTGGTAAATTCAGCACCAGCCTAATTTTTTTTGCAGTTATCGCTGTAACCTTTTCAGTGGTCTGGGGCGGACTAACGCTTGGTTCTTCGAGTATTGAAAAAAAGAATAATGCGCTCAAGACTCAAATAGAAGCAGCTAGCACCTCACTTAATGAGCGAAAACTGGTGGATGAGGTTTTTGATTTACAGGCCAGATTAGGGCTAATTAAGAGTAATTTAGCAACAAAGCCCGATCTGAGAGGTGTTCTGGATAAAATTGCAAAAGTGGTAATTCCTGGAATTGTCTTTTCTGCTTATTCGACTAAAGATAAGGAGGTCATAATAACAATGAATGGTTCTAATTTTGATCTTATCTCAAAACAGATTTTCAATTTCAAGCGGGCTGATTTTTCAGCTGGGGCTGAGGTGGTTAATATCGAAAGGGATGATAAGGGGGTTAAGTGTCGGGTTGCTTTGCATCTCAAGTAAAGTGGAGTGTAGTGGCCGTTCCTATATTGTTAGTTACTAATTCCTACATTAGATAATAAAAATCTTTAATTAAGCATTTAATCCTATTAAATAAATAGCCACTATTCTGGTTTTAACTAACAAGCTAGTGGAAAATAAAAAAATGAATTTGAAATATTTGTTTTTTCCAGTCGTTTTATTTTTAGCAGCAATTGCCTTTTGGCTTTTTATTTGGCCAGCGGCTATGTCACTACAAACAGTGAATGCTGCGTATAAAGTCAGCCAGCAAAATTTGTTGAATATGGAAGAAAAAAAGGCTACCCTGGAAAAGTTAACTTTACAAATAAAAAGTGGGGAAAAAAATGGGGCATTAGCGATTAGTTATCTACCAGCTCAAAAAGTAGAAGAAAAAATTATCGGACAAATAAATTATATAGCAGGCGAATCGAAGATTTTCTTAAATAATCTTCAACTAACGAAGATTGCAGAAAGTACGCCTATTGTCGCCAATTTAACCCCGGTCAATGTTGGGATTGCAGGAGGCGAGCCAGCGGCTATTGCCCCAGTTGTTGCAAATACGCAAGCCACCGTTACGGTGGCGGGTGATTATGATAATTTGAAAGTCTTTTTTGATGGGATTCAGCGGATGCCATTATTTAACTCGGTTAAGAGTCTGGAGATAACCTCAGCTGAAAAAAAATCGACAGACCCTGCTGTGAAAAAAGTAGAGTATGTCATTGCGGCTAAGTTGGTAATTGATTTTGGTTATTTAAGTCAAGTTAACGTCGATAATAGTAGTTTAAAAATTTTTGAGCCGACAATTGATACTAAAGTGTTAGACAGCTTGGCTGAATATACTACTAAGACTATTCCTAACATTGAAACCGGCGATAGCGTAGTTGGAGTTGCGAACCCATTTCTTCCCTAGTTTGGATTTCATAGCTAAGCTATTACTAGGTGAATTTAAATCTTTTTAAGTTGGGGTTATTATCTATGAAAAAAATAGCTGAAGATGAAATAGTCGAAAATGATGAAGCGGAGTCAACCCAGGGACTAGAGATAGCCGCTGGGGAAGCTGAGAGTGTCGGAAGCTTAGAGCAGGAAGCTGAGAAATTAAAGATGCCATTTCTGAAAAAAAGTGTCTTAGTTTTTCCGGAGGTGCTCAGTCTTATCCCGGAGGATATTGCCAAAGGAAATCAAATGATTGCGTTTGAAAAAGCTGGTACCCTGGTCAAGGTTGGGTTGGTTGATCCGCATAATATTAATGCGCTAAATGTCCTCCGGTTTGTTTCAGAAAAAACCCAGCTTAGATTTGAAGTGAATTTAATTTCAGCTGCGGTTTTTCGGGATATGGTAACGCAATATTCTGGAAACGCCGAGAAGGCAATCGCGGAAGCCACGGAAGCTTTAAGGGATGAAGAAGACGAAGCCAATCCCATTATCGGGAGTAGTCGTGCTGAGAATAACGTGCAATCAGCTCCAGTTACAAAATTACTCAGCGTGATTATCCGGCACGCTATTGAAGGGAAAGCTAGTGATATTCATATTGAACCATTTGATAAAGAATATCGGGTGAGGTTTAGAGTGGATGGGGTCTTGTATTCTTCGTTAACAGTCCCCCTGGAAGTTGGCCGCGCAGTTATTTCTAGAATTAAAATTTTAGCTAATTTAAAAATAGATGAAAGGCGGAAACCTCAAGATGGCCGTTTTAACGTAATCGAAAGTGGTCATCCGGTCGATTTTCGGGTTTCAAGTTTGCCAGTTATGGAGGGCGAGAAAGTTGTCTTGCGGCTTTTAGATAAGGAGAATAAATTAGCCAGTCTGGAGAATATGGGAATCGTTGGTCGCTGTGGCGATATTTTAGTTAAAAGTATCCAAGAACCTTTTGGTATAATTTTAATAACGGGACCAACTGGAAGTGGAAAGTCAACCACCCTTTATTCTTGTTTAGAAGTTTTAAATAAGGAAGATCGTAACATTGTTACCTTGGAGGATCCGGTTGAGTATACGATTGCGGGCATAAACCAGAGTCAGATAAATCCAGAAATTGGCTATACTTTTGCCAGTGGATTGCGCTCAATTTTGCGTCAAGATCCAAATGTGATCATGGTGGGGGAAATTCGGGATAATGAAACGGCAGAACTAACGATTCACGCGGCCCTAACTGGACATCTTGTACTTTCAACGCTGCATACGAATAGTTCTATTGGCGCAATTCCGCGTTTGATTGATATGGGAGTGGAAGCTTTCTTGCTGGCTTCTTCGCTGCGGGTAGTGGCGGCGCAACGCTTAGTGCGTAGAATTTGTGAAAAATGTAAGCATGAAGTTAAAGTTTCTAATAAAATCCGGGAATATCTCGTTAATCAAATTGAAGGCATTTCAGTCGAAGACCTCGCTAGATATGGAATTACTGCGGATAAACCGATTGCCTTGTTTGAGGGGAGTGGTTGTGATGATTGTAGCAACCTTGGGTACCGGGGTAGAATCGCAATCTTCGAAGCAATCGAGGTTGACTCTGGAATGAAAGATATTATTTCAGAACAAAATGGGGGCGAGCAGTTTATTAAGGAATATGCGAAAAAGCAAGGGATGATTACAATGAAGCAGGATGGTATCTTAAAAGCCATCACTGGTAAAACGACTTTTTCTGAAATCGAAAGAGTAACTGAGGGAAGTCGCAGCGTCGGTGGGGATGTGGATGATGCTTAAGCTTGATGCAAAAAAATAATTTAATCTGTAACTTCCAAAATTGAGTTAATTAGTTTTCCAACAAGGGCGCTAGAGGCTTAGTTTCTAAAAAACAGAGCCTAAACCTCCGAAGCCAGGGGTACTTAAGATTAACCTAGCTAGGGATTATCAAACAAAATGGAAAATAAAAAAAAGATTTTAATTGTTGAGGACGATATGTTTATTCGGGATATTTACCAAGTAAAATTTACGCAAGAAGGTTTTGAAGTCGTGGTGGCTGAAAATGGTATAGTGGCCTTGGAGAAAATGAAAGATTTTTTTCCAGACATTATCCTCCTTGATGTGATGATGCCTTATCTAAATGGGATGGAGACTTTGCGGGCAATAAAAGCGCAAGAGGATTTAAAACATATTCCGATTATGATGCTGACAAATATTTCGGAAAAAGAAAATGTGATAGAGGGACAAGAATTAGGGGTGGATAGCTACTTAATTAAAGCTAACTTTACGCCTTCGGAAGTTGTTAGTAAAGTAAAAGCTTTGCTGAAAATTTAAAAATTTGGTATAATAATAGAAGCTGATTTAAATAAATTTAAATTAAATTATGAGCATGGCGTTTTAGGTAATTTTAGTTTTAAAGTTTAAGCACTAGCTAGTAAGGAGTTTAGCGCCTTGCCCGATCGTAGCTAGGTTAAATTTAAAAAGGCTAAAGCCTAAAAAGAAAAATAAAAACATGACAACCCTTAGCAACGAACAACGGATTAGAAAACTTTTAAGATTAGTCGCGCAACAAAATGCTTCGGACTTGCATTTAGTTGTGGGCCGTTATCCCACAATTCGTTTGGATGGGAAACTTTATCCACTTACGCAAGAAAGTATTTTATCAGCCGAAGACACTCAGGCGCTTAGTGATGGGATGTTGACCGCAGAGAATAAAAAAAGATTGATTACAGATGGACAGGTTGATTTTTCTTATAATTTTGAGGAAAAAGCTCGCTTTCGAACGAATATTTTTTATCAAAGAGGAAGTTTAAGTGTAGCGATGCGGCTAGTCTCTGGTCGGCTGAAGAGTCTAGAGGAATTAAATTTACCTTTAGCCTTGTATGATTTTACCCATGAAGCGCAAGGGCTCCTGCTAATCACAGGGCCGGTTGGCCATGGAAAATCAACCACGCTTTCAGCGCTGATTGATTTCATTAATCATAATCAAGAAAAGCACATTATTACAATTGAGGATCCAATTGAATATGTTTACGAGCAAGATCGTTGTATTATTAATCAGCGGGAGGTTGGGCGAGATACGAAATCTTTTCAGGAAGGATTGCGAAGCGTTTTTCGCGAAGATGCGAACGTGGTTTTAATTGGCGAGCTTCGGGATTTAGATACGATCAGCACGGCCATGACCGCAGCTGAAACGGGACATTTAATTTTAGCTACCTTGCATACGAATGATACTGCCCAAACGATTGACCGTATTGTCGACGTTTTTCCAGCTCATCAGCAAAATCAAATCAGGTCTCAATTGGCTAGCGTCTTGCTGGGCGTTATTTCGCAACGACTCTTGCCAAAGGTTGGGGGCGGACGAGTGCCAGCGCTGGAAATTATGATTAATAATCACGCCGTTGAAAATTTAATTCGCGAAAATAAAACTTATCAAATTGACTCAGTGGTTGAGACGAGTCTGCGCGATGGCATGATGTCGCTAGATAAATCCCTTGCAGATTTAGTACAGAAAGGTGAAGTAACGACGGATGATGCTTTCCTCTATTCTAATAATCGGGAGTATTTGCAAATGTTAATTAGTAGGAATGAATAATTTAGATTAAAATTAAAAAAGTAATAATACGAAACCAACTTAATAAGTAGTAGCTAGACGTTGGAGGCTAAGCCTCTGAGGGGAGGCTTAGCCTCCTTGCAGCTGGCAGTGATTTAATTGATTTAGTAATAATATTTTAACGCTTATGAAATTTTCGTTTAAAGCAAAAAGTTCGCTGGGAGATTTGCGCGAGGGTCGTATTGAAGCAACCACCAAAGAAGCCGCCGCGACTATACTTCAGAGTAAGGGAATGGTGCCGATTTTAATTGAAGAGGAGAAAGCCGTCCCAGAAATTTTGAAAGCCGTCCAACATCTTTGGGAGGGTATAAGTTTACGGGAGGTTTCGGTTTTTTATCGCCAGATGTCGACTTTGATTGGCGCGAAAGTTTCGATTATTACTTCGATGCGCGCCGTTGCCGACCAAACCGAAAATATTTATTTGCGGACGGTGATTTGGGGCATGGTGGATGATTTAGAGGATGGAATGCCTTTTTCCGAAGCAATGGCAAAAAATCCTAGCGTTTTCGAATCGCTAGCTGTGAGTATGGTTAAAGCGGGAGAACTTTCGGGAAACTTAGAGCGCTCAATTATGTTTTTAGCCGATAACGCCGAAAAAAATTACGAACTAAATTCAAAAATTAAAGGCGCGCTTTTTTATCCCGGGTTTGTGTTAGGCGCCTCGGTTATTATCGGTTTTTTAGTTTTTACACTAGTCTTGCCGAAACTAACGGCGGTTTTTAAAGATATGAAAGTTGAGATTCCTTGGTATACGAAGGTCTTAATGGATTTTGGGGCTTTTATGAGCCAATTTTGGTGGGTGGTGCTTATTTTTTTAGTCGCGATTGTCGTCGGCATTCTTTATTACGTTAAAAGTGAGGATGGTAAAAAAGAATGGGATGTTATTAAGATGAAAATTCCAGTTATCGGTAACATTTTTAAATTCGTCTACCTTTCTCGCTTTTCCGAAAACTTAGCCGTGCTTTTGACGGGCGGAATTCCGATTGTACGGGCGTTAGTAATTATCAGTGGCGTCGTAAATAGTACAGCTTATGAAGCAGTTATCTTAAGAGCAGCGGAAGAAGTAAAAAAAGGTGGGACGATGAGCAGTGTTTTCGCGCGTTCTCCTCATTTTCCGCCAATCGTTTCGCAGATGATTAAAATCGGCGAAGACTCAGGAAAAATTGACGAAGTTTTAATGCACATCGCCGTTTTTTACGGCAAGGAAACAGATCGCCTTACGCGTAATCTGTCGACTATGATGGAACCGATCCTGATTTCCTTTTTAGGGATTGGGGTAGCTGGTTTAGTTTTTTCAATTTTGATGCCGATTTATAATTTGTCAGGGATGATGTAGGAGGGGTGGTTGGGAATTAGGAATTAGGAGTTAGGAGTTAGAAAAGTAAGAAGAAATTTTTATTTTAATAAGTAATGTGTTATTATGAGCTTATGAAAAAAGAAAATAAAAAAATTTTTAGCTTAGCTTGTGCGAAAGTAAATCGAGGCTTTAGCTTGGTGGAACTTTTAATCGTCATTGCAATCATTGGAATTTTGGCTGGGGTGGTTATGGTTAGCGCGGGGGCTTCAGTAGAGAGATCTCGGCGAGCTGCGGCGATTTCGACGATGGCAAGTGTCCTCCCGGAATTAGTAACTTGTCAGGATGATGGCGGGACTATTCTTCGCCCAGACAGTCTTACTGTCGGCGGGGGAATAATTTGCAACGCCACTGGCCACACAGCTATTTGGCCTAGTCTTGTTGCAACTGGTTACGCTAATGGGGCGGAGCCGGCGAATAATGCTGCAATAATAAATTACAGTTTTACTATTACGAAAGCAGGTCAGGCTGCGATTACTTGCAGCTATGCGACTGGAGATTGTACGTAGGTTGGGAAGAAGCTACAAGAAAAGTGGTTGAGGTATTTTCAGAATTTAAAAAATGTGCTAAGATATTAATAAGGGAAAGTTTAAATATTTTTAATTACATAAAAAAGGTCGATGTAATTGATGAGGTTTTTAATTAAAAAATTAAATAAAATTTAACCCTGTTTAAATTGTCTAAAATTACCCCTGGTTTGAAGATAATTAACTTCAAGTTAGAAAACAATTTAACAGTTAATAAAAATATGAAAAAAATTCAAAAAGCCTGCCTGTCGGCTAGACAGGGTTTTACCTTGATCGAACTCTTAATCGTTATCGCTATCATTGGAATTTTGGCCGGAGTTATTTTAGTCAGCACTTCAAGTGCTAGAACTAAAGCTGCAGCTTCTGCAGTAAAATCATCTATGCGAAGTATTTCTCCAGCTGGTATAATTTGTCGTGGAGCAACCCCAACCGCGGGGACTGTTCAGGGGGCAGCTGCTGGAGCAGCTCTTTGTAGTATGGCTGCTGATGCTGGTGGTACGGATTCAGTTTTACCTGCGATTGCACAATGTGGAGTACCTGTCTATACAACAGCTGGTGGTGCTACTGACGCATGGACAATAACATTAACAACTTGTCCTAATCTG
>CAIPMZ010000097.1 GCA_903866285.1 uncultured bacterium | reverse complement strand
CACACTTGAATCATCCATATCAATTGTCATAGGGTCTAACTTATGAAATTACCCAATATTCTAGCAGATTTTGCTCCTTCAAGCTCATCTTGCGTTGGAATGGGTACCTATTTCAAGCTCATGTTGCATTGGACTAGACTAACCCTTTACACATTCCCATTTTTCTGATACCATTTTTAATTAGCAAAAGGGCAAAAGATAAAACATGGAACATGGAACATGGAGCAAGAAATGCGGAAGAAGAGAGCATGAAACATGGAGCATGAAATACAAAGAATAAAGTGTTTAAGACGCAATATGAAACATAATATATAGCATATAATATAGAACAATAACGCAGAGTATACAGCATAGTCATCGAACAGAATGAATTTTTATGTTCCATGCTCCATGTTCTGTGCTCCATGACTGAGTATGGCTTCAAAAAAAACAACTTCAAACAACGTGCGAGATATTGTAATTAAGGGGGCGCGGGTTAATAATTTAAAAAATATTGACGTTAATATTCCGCGGGATAAGTTCGTGGTGATTACGGGGCTTTCCGGCAGCGGAAAATCCTCGCTGGCTTTTGATACGATTTATGCTGAGGGAAATCGCCGCTATATGGAAGGCCTTTCTTCTTATGCGCGAAATTTTTTAGATCCCTCGGTTAAGCCGGATGTGGATAAAATTGAAAATCTTTCGCCACCAATCTCGATTGATCAAAAAAGTATCTCCCGCTCCCCGCGCTCGACCGTCGGAACTTTGACGGAGGTTTATGATTATTTGCGTATTTTGTATGCGAAAGTTGGCGTAATTCATTGCCCAGAGTGCGGGACTTCGATGCAAAAAAGAAGCAACCGCGAAATTCTGGATGAAATTTTGACTTTTTCGCATCACACCCAAATTGCCATCCTGGCTAAACCGAAAGATACTGCAACTGGCAAAGAACTTTTGCGAAATATTCAGCGCTTGGGTTACGCGCGAGTGCGTTTCGGCGAAAAAATGCACACTGTTACTGATGCGCTTTCAATGGATGAAAATGAAATTGTGGGTGAGATTGAAATGGTGATTGACCGTGTAGTTTTGGATAAAAAAAATCCAGATAATGAGCGCATGCTCGATTCAATCGAAACTGCGATGAAGATGGGCAGTAACTCAATGAAGATTTTATTTGATAATATCCAGGAACGAAGCTATAATCAAGACTTTTTTTGCAGTAAGTGTGGAGTCAAAATCAAGGAGATAACACCTCGGCATTTTTCTTTTAATAGTCCAGAAGGCGCGTGTGATACTTGTAGTGGGTTGGGCTACACGCTGAAAGTTAATCAAGAGTTAGTAATTCCAAATAAAAACCTTTCTATTTTAGAAGGTGCGATTTTGCCTTGGAGTAAATCGGGGGGAAAGATTAATGGTCAAAATAGTCAGCTTCTGCTACTTAAGGACGTGGCAAAAAAGTATAAATTTTCTTTAAATGTTCCCCTGAAAAAACTAACCAATAAGCAACTGCACACGGTGCTATTTGGGGGAGAGGGGTTTGAAGGCGTGATTCCAACTTTGGAGAAAAAATATTTTGAAACTAAGTCTGAATATTTACGAACGGAAATTGAAAAATATATGACTGGCCATACTTGTCAGAGTTGTCAAGGGAAACGGCTCAAAAAAGAATTTTTAGCCGTCAAATTGGATGGGAAAACGATTGACGACCTAGTTAACTTAAGCATAACGCAATTAAAAGATTTTTTTCAAGGTGTAGAAAACTGGACGCAGACAGCTCAGGAAAAAGAAATTGAGCGACCTGTTTTTCGCGAAATTTTGCAACGGCTGAAAGCCCTGGAAAATGTTGGCTTGGAATATTTAAATTTGGGACGCTCTGCTCAAACAATTTCTGGCGGTGAGGCGCAACGCATCCGCCTGGCGGCGCAACTAAATTCGCAACTGATGGGGATCGTGTATGTCTTAGATGAACCATCGATTGGATTGCATAGCCGAGACACAGAAAAATTAATTGCGACAATGCGGCAATTACAAGACGTGGGCAATTCCTTGATCGTAGTTGAGCACGACGAAAGCATCATTAAGGCAGCGGATTGGATTGTGGATATGGGCCCAGGCGCTGGCGAAGAAGGTGGGATTGTGGTTTTTGAAGGTGATTATAAAAAATTAATCCAAAGTAAAAATCTAACGGCTCAGTATCTTTCGAAAAAGAAAAAAGTTTCTGATAAGCAGAAATATCGAACTGGCAGTGGCAAGCAAATTGAAATTATCGGAGCTAGTGAACATAACCTTAAGAATATTGATGTAGCGATTCCCCTGCAAAAGTTCGTGGCAATCTGTGGAGTTTCTGGCTCTGGAAAATCAACGCTCGTCAAAGATATTTTAGCCAAGGCGCTTTCACGACATTTCTTCGGCAATCGAGCCTTGCCTGGTAAACATAAAAAAATTAAAGGTTTTGAAAATGTTAAAAAGGTTATTAGCATTAATCAAAATCCAATTGGTCGCACGCCACGCTCAAATGCTGCCACTTATACAGGCGTGTTCTCTCACATTCGCGATTTATTTGCGAGTGTGGAGGAGGCTAAATCGCGCAACTATACGGCTAGTCGCTTTAGTTTTAATATGAAAGGCGGACGCTGTGAGGTTTGCCAGGGCGACGGCTCACGTAAAATTGAAATGCATTTGCTGCCTGATGTTTACGTCAAATGCGAGGCTTGTAATGGGACACGTTTTAGTAAAAAAACTTTAGAAATTGAATATAAAGGTTTTAACATTGCGCAGATTTTAGATATGGATGTGCGCTTGGCACTGCGCTTTTTTGCAAGGCATCCTTTGATTGCGGAAAAACTTAAAACGATGGAGGACGTTGGCCTTGGTTATTTAAAACTTGGGCAAAGCGCCACGAATCTTTCTGGCGGCGAAGCGCAACGGATTAAATTGGCCACTGAGCTGGCGCGTAAATCAACTGGCAACACGCTATATATTTTGGATGAACCGACGGCGGGACTCCATTTCGATGACATTCGAAAATTGCTTAGCGTGCTAAATGCGCTCGTCGATAAAGGTAACACCGTTATTGTAGTAGAGCATAATCTGGATGTGATTCGCGATGCCGATTGGGTGATTGAACTAGGCCCAGATGGCGGAGACTTAGGCGGGTATCTTAATTTTGAAGGCACGCCGGAGAAGTTAAAGAAGGATAAGAAGAGTTGGACAGCGAAATATCTATAACTAGCTTATAGCTTCGTTAGCTTTTAGCTTTTAGAAAAAGAGAAGGATAGAAATTGCGATTAGTGAGAAGATTATATCATTGGATGAATTTCGCAGGTTCCAATCGTAACGCTGGTCGCCTTTGGGATAGGGATGAACCCATTCGTGAAAAGCATAGATTTTTTTGAGAAAGTTGGCGTGGAATTTCCAGTATAGGACGGTAGTGAGATCGGGAAGGAGGGAAAAAAATGTTCCAATAAAAACATTTTGGAGGGTTTCAATTGAGGAGTGTGAAAATTTTAAATATAGCGTTACTATAATTAAACCTGAAAATAAGTCGAGAGCTACTTTCCAGGTTGTGTTTTTAAAAGTTGATTGTCGATTAAGATATTCTCCGTGACGAAAAGTATCTAGGCAAAAGTGGAGGGCGATGGCTAGGGGTGCTATAATAAATGGGTTTCCGATTTGTTTGCCTAGGGCCGCGCCAACGAGGGCGTGAGTGATTAGAATCATATAAAACTTAGTAAAAAGTTTTAAAGTTTGTAAAGTTCGTAAAGTAAATTCAGAAAAATACTTTATAACTTTATAACTTTATAACTTTATAACTTTATGAATGGAATTTTATACATTGTGGCTACCCCGATTGGAAATTTGGAGGATATCACACTGCGGGCGCTACGCGTGCTGAAAGAAGTCGAGGCGATTGCTTGCGAGGACACGCGGGTAACTAGTCGCCTACTTTCACATTATAGCATATCCAAGCCCTTGCTTTCACTCCATCACCACAGTGGAGAGGCTCAGTTTGGAAAAATTCTGGCGCTGCTGGCTGAAGGGAAAAGCGTGGCTTACGCTAGTGACGCTGGCACGCCGGGGATTTCTGATCCGGGGAATAAGTTAGTCGAGCAAGCCTTGTTGGGAAATTTTACAGTGGTGCCAATTCCTGGCGCGTCAGCTTTGGCAACCCTAATTAGCGTCAGTGGAATTGATATGCAAACTTTTACTTTTTTAGGTTTTCCACCGCATAAAAAAGGACGCGAAACTTTTTTTAAAAAAGTGGCCGCTTTAGAAATTCCAGTTGTCTATTATGATTCTCCGCATCGGGTGATTAAAAATTTAAAATTGTTGCAGGCATTGCAAACTTCGGAGCTCAACTCCGAACCGGAGTTGAGCTCCGGAAAGCGAATTATTATCGGCAGGGAATTAACTAAGCTGTTTGAAGAAATCGTCCGCGGAGATGTTGCAGAAATCGAAAGCTATTTCGCTACTCATCCTGAGAAAATGAAAGGGGAATTTTCGGTGATTGTTTATTAGTTGATAAAATATCTGAGATAAGTGTATAATAAGAGGATGAAAAAGGAAATTCAAAAAATTATCGAAAATGCCTTGTTTGAGGCAAAAAAGGCCGAAAGTTGGCCTGATTTTGATAAACCCGAAATTATTATTGATTATCCAAAAAGTGAGCAATTTGGGGATTACGCTTGCAATATCGCGATGGTGTTGGCAAAAAAGGTGGGAAAAAGTCCAATGGAGATTTCTGAGGCAATCAAATTACAAATTACAAATTATAAATTACAAGCTCTTGAGAAGGTTGAAGTGGCGGCGCCGGGGTATTTGAATTTTTATTTGTCGAAAAAATATTTACAGGATTTGACTGCGAAAATAAACACCGAAAAAGATAGTTTTGGAAATTGCAAAAAGAAAAAAGAAAAAGTGATGATAGAATTTTCCCAACCAAATACACATAAAGAATTTCATATTGGTCACCTGCGCAATGTTTTCATCGGTGATGCACTTGTTAGGGTAATCAGAAAAGCTGGCAGTCAGGTGATTGGCGCAAACTATATTGGTGACACTGGATCACACATTGCAAAATGTTTGTGGGGTATCACCAAGTTTCACAGTCAGGAAAAGCTAGATGAAATTTTAAACAAAGCTGAATTTTTGGGAAAAGTTTATACTGAGGCAGTGCAGGCTATTGAAAAAAATCCTGAATTTGAAAATGAATTTAAGCGTATTCAAAATCAATTTGAAAAGGGTGATCCAGTGTTAGTTCAATTATGGGAGAAAACAAAACAATGGTCACTAGCTGAATTTCAAAAAATTTATGAGCAGTTGAGGGTGTCCTTTGACGTATATTTTTGGGAAAGTGAAGAGGAACTTGAAGGTAAAAAAATGCTCAAGGAATTACTGAAAGTTTCTTGTATCAAAGAAAGTCAGGGCGCTATCGTAGCTGATTTAGAGGAGGCTGGATTAGGAGTGCTTGTATTAGTTAGAAAAGATGGGAGCGCGCTTTATGGACTTAAGGATATTTCATTGGCAGTGAAAAAATTTAAGGAGTTTGCGATTGATCGAAGCGTTGTTGTGGTTGATTTACGTCAGAGTTTGTATTTCAAGCAGTTATTTAAAATTCTTGAATGCATGGGTTTTCACAAGGACATGCAGCATGTCGGTTACGAGTTTGTTTCTCTGAAAGGCAGTGAGATGATGTCTTCCAGGAAAGGAAATATTATCCCAGCAACATTTTTAATTGAGGAAACTATACGAAAAGTGAAGGAAAAATTCCCAGACACAGATATGGCCGAGCAAATTGCAATCGGGGCTTTAAAATTTTACATGCTTAAATATTCTTCACAATCTAAGATAGAATACAATATCGAAGAATCCGTGAAGCTGGATGGGGCAACTGGACCATATGTGCAATACGCGCATGCTAGAATTAGTAGTATCTTAAGAAAGGCAAAGCATGAAGCATGGAACATGGAGCAGGGGGCAGAAAAAAATACACAGAATGCGAATTTGGAGTTGTTGGTTCATGAGAAAGAATTGAGTCTCATGAAAGAGCTCAATAATTTTCCAGAACTGGTCGCGGTGGTGGCTGAAACTTATGAAGTTAATAAGCTTGTTCATTATGCTATTAAATTGGCGGATAAATTCCATTCCTTTTATGGCGCTTGTAAGGTAATTGATGAGCAAAATCCAGAACTCTCGGAGGCTAGACTTTCCCTGGCAAATGCTGTTAAAATAGTCCTAGCTGAGACGTTGGCCTTGATTGGAGTTGAGGCGCCGGAAAAAATGTAACATTATGCGGACTAATGCAGACTGAACGCGGACTAATACAGACCAGTATAATGCGGACTGATGCGGACTAAGCACAGACCAATACAGACAAAGTAAATTGTTGAAAATTAATAAATATAGACTAGTTTTATAGTAAAAAAGATTAATATTGGCTAAAAGATGACTAATGCAGAAAATTTCTGTGCGGGTCTGCGTAAAGTCAGTATTGGTCAGTAAAATGTATGCGAATTGGAATTGATGCGAGATCTATTTTGAACCCGGCGAAGGGCGATGCAATTGGGGTGGGTCACTATACCTATCAACTGATTCGACATTTGCTGGAAATCGACAGCGAAAATGAATACGTGCTCTTTTTTGATTTTCGGGTACGCGAAAAAGATGTCAAGAAATTTAGCAGGCCGAATGTACAAATTAGATTCTATCCTTTTTCGGATTATAAAAAATATTTGCCAGGAGCTTATAGCGAAATTTTAGGAACAGCAACTTTGCAAAAAGAAAAATTGGACGTGCTGCATTCAACTTCCGCCCTAAATCGGATTCCGATTGGTTTTTCTGGTAAGACCATTGTGACTTTTCATGATATGGCTGCTTTTGAAATTCCGCAGTATTTACCAGCAGTTGGGCGAACTCGCGATAAAGCTGTTTCTAATTTGATGGCAGCTAAGGCAGTCAAGATTATTGCGGTTTCAAATTCAGTTAAAGAGGAGTTAAAAAAGCACTTAAGGATTGCCCAGGAAAAAGTACAGGTTGTTTACAGCGGTTTAGATGGGCGATTTTTTCAAGCGCCAGAAGTGAGCAGCGCAAAAATCTTAAGTAAATATGATATCAGTAAGAAATATATTTTATTTTTAGGTACGCTGGAACCGTCTAAAAATATCGCGCAACTTTTAGAAGCTTTTGCGAAATTTAAAAATCTTCAGAAAAAACAAAATGGTGGTCGGTTTGATTTCCAATTAGTGCTGGCTGGCAAGCGAGGTTGGATGTCGCGGACTTATCAACAGATTATTAAGGATTTAGGTTTGATTAAAGATGTGATTTTTACAGGCTATATTATTGGCGATGAACTAGTGCCACTTTTTCGCGGGGCGCAGTTTTTTATTATGCCCTCTTTCCATGAAGGTTTCGGAATGACGGTGCTCGAGGCTTTTGCGACTCAAACTCCGGCCATTGTTTCTAATGTGGCCTCTTTGCCGGAACTTGCGGGCGAGGCGGCACTGCTTATTAATCCACTGAACGTTTCAGAAATAACTAATGCGCTGAGTACCTTGGCTAATGATCCAGTTCTCTGCGACGAGCTTCGGGCCAAAGGTCTGGAGCAAGCTAAGAAATTTGATTGGGAGAAAACTGCTAGGCAGACGCTGGAGATTTACAAAAGTTTGAAATAGCTTTATACTGTGATTATGAAAAAGCAGGCAATTAATAGCATAGGTTCTGAAAATCAGCTTTCTAAAATAGCCGATGAGGTTGTTGCAATTAGAACTGAGTTAGAGAAAGGAAAAAAGGCTGGTAAAATGGAAGAAAGTTGGTTTGAGAAAATTGAGCAGAGAGTTTCAATAGTGGAAAAGCAGTTAAAAAGTCAGAAGAGCTTAGTAATAAAATAGTTTTTGAAAAAGGCGATGAAGGAGCTATCACTCCAGAGCTGCAAAAAGAAATTCGCCGATAAGGCGAAGATTAGAATTTGCCGGGTAGGCCCGTAACAGCTGGAAAGAGGGCTTTAGCTTCGTTAGCTTCGTTAGCTTTTAGGAATTTTTTCTATAAGCTATAAGCTATAAGCTATAAGCTAAACTAAGGTGGTACCACGCTATATTTTCACAGTCGCTCGACGGCGACGTGACACGCGTCCTTATGCATTTTTTGCGTAAGGGCATTTTTTATTAATTTCGAATTTTGAATTTTGAATTTCGAATGAAATCTTAATGTTTGAATGTTTGAAACATTAAAAATTTAGAAATTAAAAATTGATTCAAAATTGAAAATTGAAAATTAGAAATTAACAACTAAAATAGCATCACGAATTTTTAATAAAGTTGGTAATTATTTATTTGAAAAAACATATGAACTTTAGAAAAGTTGACGCCGGGCAAAGTTTTCCGAAGATGGAGGAGGAGGTT
>CAIPMZ010000096.1 GCA_903866285.1 uncultured bacterium | reverse complement strand
TTTTTTGGAAAAACAAAAACGCTCTTGCAAGTCCATCGAGGACTAAATCAAGAGCGTAGATACAAGATGATTCAAGAGATATTAAGAGGGTAAAATCCTTACAAAAGTTTAATTAAGCCGAAATTAGAAATTCATATCTTGTATTTTCTGAAAAGCTAAAAAGTTTACCCCGTGGCGGGTGCTATTCGGGGCTAATGCCTATGTTCTATGTTCTATGTTCCATGCTCCATGCTCCATGTTCTATGCCCTGATCCCATTTTTGAGTCTCGAAATCTGTTGAATCAAAATCGTGTTACCAGCTAAGATGATCATGAAAATGATAATCAAAGAATTTCCTCCCAAAAAGATTCCGCCCATGACCGCCACAATTGCAGCTCCCATCGTCGTGACAATATTATCCATCGCCACCCCCACAATCGCGTCACCGATGCGACCTTTCGGATTAACTGAAAAATTATGGACCACCAACATCTCTCCGAAACAACCAATAATCCCAGCCAAAATCCCTGTGGCTACAAATGGCAAATGAGTTAGCTGCGCAAAAACCTCCATCGCGCGAACCATACTTTCGGCTGCCAATAAAATAGCAATCCCAGAAAGTAGCAAGTCCAGCCAAATTCGAATCGTCTTTTGTTTAGCATAGTATTTCTCCTCCTCCACGATTTCTTTTTCCAAAGACGCCGGTCGCTCGCTTCTGCGAAAATAATAAAGCGTTCCAAGGCATAGTAGCAGCAAGAAAATTCCAACTGGCCGAGTCAGTTCATAAATATCACCTTCAATAATTCCTGACAAAGATTTCACTTGCCCAAAAATAACCATGAAAATAGCCACCGCTGCAGTTAGCATTGTCAAAACAGTTAAAATACTAATCGCCGCGTCCATCTCACGTGCAGAAGGCTTAGCAGAGTGTCCATTTATCGGCGTCAACTTGCCACCAAACTTAAACGGGGGAAACATCAACACCGCCTTATCTAAAGTGTCTGAAAGATTCTGACGATGCAAACACCACACAGCATGCGCGATGTTATAAATATTAGAACCAAAAGTAGCCGCCGCCGCGATAATTGCCAAATTAATTGACCTGGCCATATCCGATTCCCTGACACTTAAACTCAAAATAGCCGCCGTCACGCCGATAATCATATCTGGAAAAGCGGTTCCAAAGGATTGCAAAAACCCCCCAGCTAGCCCCGTCCGATCCTTTAAAACATCAGTTGTTTCCTCAATAATATTAGCCGTGCCCCTGAAAACAAAAACAATTCCAACTCCAAAGATAATCGCCATGGCAATAATCTTAAGTAGCAACGATTCTTTATCCATGAGTCCAACCATGCCGTAACGAAGAAACACTGCCAGAATAATATAGATTGCGATATTAATTATCTGACTTTTATTTTTCATTTCCTTGATTTATATAATGATAAATTAATTTAATTCATAGTAACGAGACGTTGGAGTTTGAGCCTCCATTAGGGAGGTCGAGCCTCCTTGCAACCACCAGTGATTTAATTATTTTACTATCAATTATTATTTTATAACTTAAGCAATTTATTTAAGCGGCTAGCTTCGCTTTTTCAGCTTCACTTTCCTCCTCTTCGGTGCTTTCAGCTTCTTTCGCCCGCGCTTGAATTTTAGATAGCCTTGATTTTATTTTCTCACTATTTTTATCTCTATAAAAATTCGTTAGATATTTTGGGATATAACCAAAATTTTCAGAATTATTAGAGCTTTCTTGTCCCTCGGGCTTAGCCGCAACAAGCTTACCTTCATCATCTTTAAATTCGACCGTATCAATAATAATTTTTTCCTCCTGCACCTTGTTAAGCGCTTTATCGCTCTGAGCAAAAACTATTTTCTGAGCAGGCTCTGGTACATTTCTTCCAACAACTATTTGCTTATTTGGTGGCGCTATCCCTTCTTTTTGAATATTTTCTGGTTGTTTCTTATTTTCGACAGGGTTAGCACTAGTTCTTTTTGTAATATCCTTTTCAAGAATACTTTTAACGGTCTTTTGCATATTGACCCGTTGTTGGGATTTTTTAGCTGCTAACTGCTCACCCTTAAAGTTAGCTTTGTATTCAAAAGAGGGCCTGTGTGCCTCCTGAGCAGGTGGATTTTCTCGAATAATCCTAGCGCCAGCTGCCCCGCCAATTAACTCCTCGCCCAATTTATGCATCTCGCTATGACTAAACTGGCCAGAATGTTCAATGTCGCCCAGTACTTTTTTCATATCCTTTTTAGTAAAGCCCCGCGAACCAGCCCCTTTAGCTCTTTCCTTCATAGCCTGGTAAACGACTCTTCGCTCAGATGCCTTATCCAACACATGCGCCACGGCCTTGTTTGACATCATAGCGTTAAAAGCACTGCTCTTAAGACCTACCGTTGCCCGCAAATCTTTTTTCGAAAATATTTTCTGATTTAAACCTTTTCCTTTAAAATTTATTTCAGCCATAACACTTTAAGTTAAAAATGATTTTAATGTCCTAAGAATACCATGAAAAGAGCAACAAAAAAAGCCGCCAGCTTTCGCTAACGGCTTTTTAACTTCTAAAAGATAGAAGAGTTTTTTAAAATAGTCCAACTTGTCCAAATAAAGTAAAGACAAGCATTGGAACAAGAGAAACAAGGACAGCTAATGAAAATTCTTCACTGGCTTTTTCCTCTTTCTTTCTCGCCGCACAATGTGGGCAAGCACATTTTTTGTTTTCCATTTTTGTTTTTAATCAACTTTTGCGCTAATAAAGCGGAAAGATTGATTTTATTATTACTAATTAGCAAATAAAAAAAGTAACGTGGCTTTCACCCGTTACTTCTATAGATTAATTATACAGGATAAAAACGAAAAAGTCAATAGTAAAAAACCTACCTAATTACGAAATTATACAAAAGTACAAAAATACAAAAAATATTTAAGGGTTATATTTAACTAATGCAAAATCAACTTAAGCAGTGGTAGCTAGACGTTGGAGGTCGAACCTCCCCTGGTAAGACTCGACCTCCTTGCAACCATTAACAATTTTAATTGATTTGGTATTGGGTTATTTAATTTCAAGCTGGCTAGTTGGCGTGGCGAAATAGCGGCCAAAGTTTTCAGCTGACTGGAGCATCGCTGAATCAGCTCTAAAGCTACCTTTAGAAATTACGCGCGCGTAATAGTTAATAGTAAAATTAGCGCATTTGTGCTCAATAATATCAGCTTGTCTATCAAAGCTAAAATAAATTTGTTGACCATCGATCTTTTCAGGATACCAAACGCTATTGCAATAATCTTTTTCTTCGTCAAAACTAAACCAAGTCTCACTCTGGTAGGAAACTGGCCTAAGCCCACTTGGCAGGATATCCCTGAGTTGAAAATTATCTCCACTGACGCCTTCTTTTAATTTAATTGCCAAGCTGACTTTAACTAAATCACCTTCGCTAAAACTTTGGCTTACTTTATTTTCGAGCTCATAAGCGCGCGTAACTTCAAACTTAGCCTCATTTTGCAAAGCTTGCGTTTGAGCATTTTCAAAGATACTCAAGACTTGGATAGCGCCCTCAAGCTTAGCGAAACTAAGCGAATTAACTTCCTCTTTTGAAAGCCGCAGCCTCACACTTTGGCCACTGCTAAGTACGATTTTTTCATTGCGCTCATTAGTCTTGAGCTCAAAGCTAGCTTGCTGGGCTGGCATTTTTGCAAGCTGATCTTTAACCATTAAAACTTTTTCCAAAATATTAAGCTCTTTTTGCGGATTATGTTTTTCCAAATAGTTCCAAAGCTTTTCTGTTACAGCCTGCTCATTCAGACGAGAAGTCAAAATTCCCAAAGTAGCCGTCAGTTTTTCATTTTCAATTGGAATATTTCCAGCCTCTAGCCAGGCTTGCTCATTTTCTATTTTAAGTTCCTTTTTAATTTCAGTTTCGTAATAATTCCGCGCACCTTCCAAGTCGCCTTGCTTTGTTAGGGCTAACGCTAAATAAATTTTATCATCCAAGGCTAACTCTTTTTCATAAGTTTTAACCGAATTTATTTTATTCAGCACTGGCTCGCCGAGCGCGGCTAGTCCATACAAGGCTTTAGCAATGCGATGAATATCAGTTCTGGATTCAATGAGGGTTTTTGAAAAATAACTTTTCAAATTATTTTTGTCCGTAGCATTTGGCGTAGCATCCGCAACTTTAGCGGAATTTTCTAAACTCGGCTCGCCATAACCACCAAACAAACTCAGCCCAATATTTTCAGAACTATCACTTTCGCGCTGACCGTAAAAATCACGCAAATTAAGATCTTTTTTAAACGGCTGCTGATAATAAGTTTCAGTTAATAATTTTTCTGCCAAGAAAGTTGCAACTACCTGATCTAAGCGAGAACCGCCAGTTAGCGCCAAGCCGTTAAGAAATCCAAAGAATTTACCCCTGCCCTTATCCGTAAAAACTAATTCTACGAAATTACTCGAGCCCGTTTGAATATTTTTTAAATTTTCTGAAAGCTCATAGGAAGCACTCTCTGGTTTACTAAAATAAGTATCTTTAACAGAAATCTTTCGAATTAATCTATCCTCTTGCTCTCCTTGCCTGGCGCTGATTTCAATTTCATATTCGCCTGCTGGTAAGGCTTCCAAGGAAACATACGCAACTGAGCTTATGGCACTAGCTTTTTGCTCAAAATTCAGATCCTTAATGCTAACCGTATATTCCACCGGCTTTTCGGCTTGATATGCTTGACCAAAAAAACGCAGTTTTATTTGAGGACTGTCTCCCGTCAAATAATTCTCATTTAAAACCGTGTCCACAAAAAATGGCAGTCCAGCTGAAATCACTTTTTGGGTTTGGCCAGCAGTCAGCTGTTTGGTGTCAAAAGCTCTCGCGTTAATCACCCAGCCCGTTAAGTTATCTGGCAATTTAAAAATGATTTGAGCTTTTCCTTCCGCATCAGTTTCTAAGTTTTGATAATAAGGAATGTCCATAAAAAGACCCCGTGGCTCACCACCGCCACCGCCACCGCCCATCTCGTTGAGTCTGGCTAGATATTTAGTGTAGGCTGTAATTGGAGACGTCCTATAGTAATTTGTAGTGTAAAGATCATCCAGTAAATTACCAGCGGCCTGACTATCTTGGGCGAAAAGTGCTTCATCTATCACCGCCACATTAACCTGCGTTGAGACAGGTTTTCCCTTAGCATCTTTAAGTGAGACTTGGGCTTTCACCTGTTCGCCCGGACGATAACTTTCTTTTTCTGGAGTAATTTGAAGCTCCAGCTTTTTAGCTTTCGGATCAAAATGGGCAAAAACGGAACTGCTAGTTTCTTGAAAACCATACTTAGTCAAAATTACCCCCAGATATCCCACAGAAGGAGCAAACTTTTCAGAAAATTCTTCTTCAAAAGTTTTTCCATTTTGGATGGTTGCTTGTTCAATGTCAGCCTGATAGCGATAAAATAAAGTTTTTCCGTCAAGCGAGTCATCTGCTGGGAGAGTCACACTAACTTTCAGTTGGACTTTTTCTCCAGCTGAGAAAGTATCTTTATTAATATCTAAGCTAATGTGCGTATATTCACTCGCGCCGTAAGCCAAATATTCTTCGGTTTCAAATTTTCGACCCTGACCATCCGTGCCACTGAAAACTAACTTATATGAATCCATTGGATCTTGCGGTTTAATTTCCTTAGAAAATTTCCATTGTCCGGCCTGATCGGTTTTGCCTTCGAATTTCTCGACTACCTCTTCTCTTTCTTCATAATTATAAGTTTTTTCCTGCTTTTTACTAATATAATCATAGGTTTGGCCAGCTTCAATCTTTTCCTGCCAAATTCTAACTAATTTAGCTTCAATCTTTTGCTCACTCTTTGGTCCTTGAATATATTTGTCAAAGTCATAAGTATCCGCAGCGCGCAGGTTTTCCTCCTGAGCTACCTTGGCCTTCTTTTGCAAGTCAAGTTCAAAAGCATCCACGGCCACCTCGAATTTATTCTTTTCTATTTCTTGATTTTTGGTTTTAATGCCGATTGCTGAGTTAAAGACATCGACAGAAGTCCAGAATGTTTCAATTTCAGCTTCCTCCGCCAGCGTTGGGCGAAATTCAAACTCGCAACTATCTTTAATTAAGCTAGTTTTTTTATTTACAAGTGTTTTATAAGTAAGTTTCCCGGTCCCATTTTCGTCCAAGACCAACTCGCCGTTTTTCTCTGCTATCACCGCCCCACTGACTCGCTGATCATAATTTAGATTATTATTATATTGCTTTTGATCATTGGCAATATAGTTTAATTTCAGCCCAGGCACTGGCGTTCCATCATAAAAACTGGCCTTGACTTTAACGGTAATTTCTTGCCCCGCATACACTGCCTCCTGCTCAACTTCTGTTTCCAGGCGGTAGGCTGGTTTTTGATAATTAGCAATTTCAAAAACAGTCTGACTATAAGCCTCTTTACTTTCACGATTATAAACATCCAAACAATAATATCCCACTGGTAATTCTGAAAACTGAAAGTTACCCGTTACCGTGTCGAATTTTGAAACTCCAACTTCCAGGCTAAGCATTGGGGATTTAGCAATAAAAGCTGGCGTGCCGTACATCGAGTCACCGCTACAATCAAAAATTCCAACGCTTAATTTTTGTCCTGAAAGATCCTCTCCGCGACGACTTTTAAGCACTCCCCAAAAATTAAGTTTATCGGTTGGATGATATTTAGTTTTATCCATAGTGAGCTTCTCCCAGTAACGATACCTAGTTTTAATCTGAGCATTCTCCTCATTAGCAATCAAAATCTTCTCGAAATCTGCTCCAGCTAATTTGAAAAATTGCGGTTCATAATCGAGATTGTCTTCGTCTGGATTATTTTTCAAAGCCGCTGGCAGATCAAATTTCAAAAGACCCTCCGCATCAAGCTTGCCCAGGCTCTGCGAATTTTTGTGTTGATCAATAAAAGAAAATTCGGCTTGTTCTAAAGGTTTTTGAACTCCAAAATCATACGCCCAAACCAAGCCCGTATTTCCCAACAGCGAAGTATACTGAGCTGCTTTTGAAACCACAATCCAACCATAATCACTAAATTTAGCTTTTCCATTATTTCTTTGAATTTCAAAGAAATAATAACCGTCAGCTAGATTTTCTGGCAGTTGAAGAACATTATTATAATTTATAGTTTCTATTTCTTTTTTTGCCGAAAGAATTTTCTTATCTTCGTTCGGCTTAAAATCTGCCAACGGTTTTTTTGAGCCCAAACTAGACCAGGTTAGCGCCCAATTCTGACTAGCTGCATAGGAATCCATAAATGCCTGCGCACCATCCAGTTTATAAACCTCGATTTGAGCTTCGTTTGACATTTTACTAAGCCAGTCATCGTAACTACGCTCCGCCTTATCATCAAGGTTATCGTAATTATTAGTAGTATAAAATTCAAGCGCTGGTTGCATTTGAGCCGTAGCCTCAAAAACTCTTCTGCTTACTGAAATCCCTGTGCGCTGCTCAAAAGAAGCTTTGTTTTCAACCTCTTTAGCTTCAAAACTAAAATTATAATCTTCCTTTAAAATTTCACCGTCATCTTTTGAAATTAAGCCTTGTTTGATTGTTACGGTATAAATTTTTAAATTTTCCAGTTTCTGCGGTTTAAAATACAAGCGATCCATTTTAAGCTCAATTGCACCTTCTACTTTCGGCGAGATTTCAAAATATTTTCCAGCGTCTTCAGGTAAATTACGATTGAATTGAATCTCTATCCCACTATCAGTTGGCACGCTGGTCGCTTGCTTGGCTGGCAAAGTTTCAGCTACTCCAAAAGGCGCCTTAACTTGAAAAGCCCATTGATAAGGGCGGTCAGCGATTTGATCATCAGTAATGGCAATTTGATAAACCTTGCCTTTTTCCAATTCGCCAGTCGGCTTAATTTCATATTGATAAGGTAAATCCTGAGCATTTGCCTGCTCGGCTGCCAAAGCTGGCAGCGCTAACATAGCCGTTTTTTTAACTTTCGTCACCGAAAAATCAACCGCAGGCTTAAAGCTCACCGTTTTTTTAATCGTTGCCGGCGCTAAATCTTTGGAGGCTTTCAAGGTAAAACTTGCACCAGGTTCAATTCCGGCTGGATCTGAATTGCTAGGAGCTAAGGCGAAACTAACATTTTGTTTAGTTAAGTAAACTCCGCCATTTTGGCCATATTGTCTTTGCACTAGAAAAGCCACCCCAATCACCAAAATCAGCATTGGCAAAGCGTAAACCCAGCGGGTTTGGGAAAATTGCCCGACGGCAACCGAAAATTGTTCTAATAAAACGCTGGCTTTATTTTTCAAAGAATTTTCCTCGGCAGAATTTTTCAGTTGTTGGGCTTTGGCCAGCAGTTCACCCCGAAGCCTAAGTTTGAAATTTTCATCAAACTTAGTATCTGGTTTCGATTCAATTATTTTTTCAATGGCTTTTCTCAAGGCTTTATCATATTGAATTAAATCTTTATCCAACGCGTAAAGATCGCTCAATATTTCTTCGATTATTTTTTCCATTTTAGTTAGCTAAGAAATTATATTTCTGATTATATTATACCACGAAATACCATTTTTCCTTTTCATAATAAATTACTTAAATTAAGGTTACTCTGCGTAGAGGGACTAAGTCCCCTATTGGGGACTTAGTCCCTTTTAAGCCAAGTTGCGTTTCTTCATTATTTTTCATTTACCTATATTATTTACAACGAACCAGTCAAGAAAAGGTAACAGTCCCCTGCGCATATTTCCATAAATCGATTTGTGGAAGTAAAAAAACCGCTCACGTTATCTGCGCAATAGTGCAGATAACGTAAGCGGTCAAAATCGAAGCTATCTCCAATAGCCGTTGTAATCACGCCGATCATAATAATCATAATGATTATGCCGATGTCGCCAGTCGCGTCTAGGCTGAAGCACTCTACGCTCGAGGTCGCGCTGCTCAGCCTCCTTAAGAGCTCTTTCCTGCGGCGTAAGAAAGACGTTACTAGCGGGGACGACGCAACCACTAAGCAACATCAACCCTAAAAGAAACATTTTCATTTTCATCAGAAACTCCGTTTTGCCGAATTTTCGGCGTTATTAAAAAACAGAAACCTTCTTGCCCTAATTGTTAATTATGCACTCTTTTGCATAAATTGTCAAGAGTTTTAAGCAGCTACCTTCATCTCTAGAATTTAAGCCATTTTGGGCGTTTTTCAAGACTACTTTCCCTACAAAATAAACCGACTACTAGCAGGCGCTCGATGCTATTCCATTGCATATGGAAAAGCGTCTGTCAGTTCTCCCGAGTAGTAAAATTCATAGGCTAGCGAGCCAAAAGTATACTGCGTGCCGTCAACTTCAATCTTACTGCCACCCACTTTTGGGGTAGGGTTTGGATGCGACTGGGGAAAGCCCACGTTAAAAAGGGTCCCGACAATTTCAGGCCTAAATTTAAGCTCGAAACCAGCTTTTTCCCACTGCGTCAGCATTTGTTTCAAATAAAGCGCCCCATAAAGATACGAAAAATAATGCTTATCCTCTTCGGCAGTCAAGCGCGCGTAACGCTGACCAGCGATATCTTCGGGAACAGGAAAATCTAACACATTGGCAAGCTGCGACCCTAAATAATAAGGCGAAGAAGCGTCTTTTAAATGCTCTTCGGTTTGAATGGCGGTATTTTCCTTAATCCCCATCACCCCTAAAGAAATCTTATTCGCATTGCCCAGAATTTTCAGGGGTTCAAAAAACTTTTTAAAAATCTCCCGCTCAGAATTAAACAATCTAACTTGTTCGACAATCGTTGCTGAAACCAATAAGCGTGGTTCAATTCCAGCCACCTTAGCCGCGCTATTAATCGAATCCTGATCTTTAACAATTGCCTCCTTAATCGTTGCCCACTCGACATTATTCATCCAAGGGAAAATTGTTTGACTTTCAGCTCCCGCATATTTAGCGACGATTTGCGCCTCATCGATTTGTAAATTTTCCTTTTCACACTCATTAAAAACCTCACCCCCGCTTTTTTCTTCTATCCGCAAGCTAGCGGCTAAAATCATTTTTGAAACTAGGGCGTCGCAGTCAGTTTGCTGATAAACTTGAATTATCTTTGCAGCTGCGCCTGGGGCATATTTTCCAATCGCGTCGAGATTGCAATAATTACGCTCTTTTATTTTTTTCTCCCTGGCAAGTTGAGTTATTTGAGAAGCTAATTCCGCAAGTGACTTTTTTTGATCTTCCGTGCCCAAGACCTCAGCTTGAGCTACAGTTTGAGTTCCGGCTAAAACACTTTCAAAACGAGCAGAATTTGCATCCACCTTTCCAGCAACATCAGTCCAATGCAAGCGAATCGCAAAAAAACCTGCAGTCAGGACAAACCCAACCAAAGCAAAAAAATAAAGCCCAAACTTAAAGATACCCTTAAAAAATATTTTGATTCGACTACTCATAATTTTAACAATTTAACAATTTTGAGTTCTTATCTTCCAAAAAACAGCAGCAAAAATGCCACCAAAACCTCGCTTCGCATCTTTCCAACCGCCCGGGAAAAAATCATTTTACAATTATCCTCACTTTTATTAGTAATTTCCGCAATTTCCTTATAACTTAAGCCACTCCAAATTCGCAGCATCACGATATCGCGTTGCTCGGGCTTAAGCTGTTTAAGTAATTTTTCTACCTCGGCAAACTTAGCTTTATTTTCCACGTCCTTTAGTAAATCCTCCCCACTAGCTAAATCCCAAGCATCTTCAATATCAGCATGCTTTTTTTGCGTGCGATAATGATCAATCACGGTATTAGTGGCGATCCGATAAAGCCAAGAAGAAAAAGAACCTTTCTCGGCTTGATAAGTTCCTAATTTTTCCAGGCATTTAATAAAAGTCTTACTGCAGAGATCCTCGGCAATTTCCCGGTGATGGGTTTTAAAATAAATATAGTCATAAATTTTGCGAACATATTTATCATAAAGTAAGCCAAACTCCTCGGTTTTCCCAAGTTGAAAACTCGCCACTAATTCGGCGTCCTTGATAATTTCAACTGCTAAATCGTCAGTCATATTTTCGATACCTTCTTACCTTTTAATGCTTGCTCTAAACTTACAACGAATCAGCTCGCAAAAGGTAACAAAGATTTATTTTGATTTTTATTTTTTATTAAAAATAAACCTACTCTTCTCGTTAAGAATATTATACCATACCCCCTAAAATTTCCTTATTCTCGCTAGCGCCGCCCTCGGCAGTGCCGTCATTTTCGGACTTTCCATTTCATCCTTCTTCACCCTCTTTATCATCCCAACTTTGTATATGACTTTTATTAAAGAGAAGGATAGGTTCTAAAAAACTTGCTACGTTACATACTACGTAGCAAAAAATCCGAAATTTTAAAAGCACGCCGTAAGGTGTGCTTTTTGCGGCATTTTATTTTATAAAAAATAAAGGGGCCCCAGTTTTACACTAAGACCCCACCAAAAATTATCAACCACCTCACACGTCTGTTTACATTGGAGGTAAACGATCGTTAAAAAAATCTTGTCGCAAGTACCAGCGGCGCATTACAATCAAAAACCATAACATGCCGCTGGAAAGTACCAGCACAAATACTCTTCCAATGATGTCTCCGGACCAAAGTGTATTGTATCCCAAAATACTTGCCAGGATACTTACACACGTGCATACACACACCGCAATCATCAGTGCTAACATTCTTCGTAAAAATGAATCCAAAAACATAACATCCTCCTCTTAAATTTATTTAATTTCGGTAATAAAATTGATGATTAACGCTGACTTTTATCTTCCCTATTGATTCGGATTCTAATACATCCAAATACCAAACAGGTCCGAAAGGACAATCAGTCATCCATGCACAATACAGAATGCGCAATACACCATTTTTATCTTCCACAAAAAAAATATTGAGTATTCCTTCTTCGCTCGAAAGCTTTTTATTTTTCAATAAAAACATTATGTCAGCTAATTTGGTTTTAATTCTGTTTTCGCCAACTTCGGCAATAATTTCAGCATGAGTCAATGGTCGTAAAATTTTAAAGTTGGAAATTTTAATCTCATCAGAAAAAGTTTTTTCATCAATTTCAAATTGATTTATAAACTTTTTCCCTAATGTAATCTTTTGAGAAGAAAGATTGGGCTCTGAATATTTCTTAAACCATTGCCCCACATTCTCTGGAATAAGCACTATTTCACTGACAATTTTAATGCGTCGCGTGGTGAACAACTCAGCGCAACCATAAATCAAGTCCGCGAGTTGCTCCTTATTCTCATAATTAATCAATTTTTTTAAATCAGTTTCAGTGTAGCTAGCCAAGGCAAACGCCCCAACCAACTTTTCGACCAAAGTAAATGAATATTCCATTTTGTCCTCCACTCGTTTAGTTACATTATTTTATTTTCAAAAAACTCTCCATTTTTTCAGAACTTGGCAGTATACACCCATCCTTAAAACTTGTCAACTATTTTAGACGACAATATTTGCTTTTTTGAAAAAAGTATGCTAAAATTGGCTTAAACCTATGAAAAATCAAACTCTCAACCAACTCCAGCAACTCAATCTTTCGCCCAATGAAGCCAAAGTTTATTTGGCTTTGATCGAAAGTGGCCTGACTTCAGCTGGCGAAATCATCAAAAAAACGCGCCTGCATAGGAGCGTGGTTTATGAGACTTTTGACAAACTTTTGGAACGAAAACTCATCACCAAGCTGACCAAGCAACATATTGCCCACTTCCAAGCCCTTGAACCGGATCGCCTCTTGCAAAATATCCATCGACAAGCCGCTATCGCTGAAAACTTAATTGGGGATCTCAAGAAACTTGCCCAGACAAATGATTCCGAAATCACCATCTATGAGGGTGCTGAATCTTATCGTCGCTTTTGGCTGGAATCAATGGAGCGAATGCCCATAGGTTCAATTGACTATGTTGCTGGTTCAGTCGGCCAAGGTTGGTATGAATTTATGGGCGAAAAAGCTTTGCAAGAGTATTTTAAAATAGCCAAAAAAAGGAACATCAGCTGGAAAATGATTGTGTTTGATAAAGATGATTATGAAAAAACTTTTCTGAGCAACTATCCAGGTTTCCACTGGCAATGTCGCTTTATCAATAGGCCTCTTGCTAAAGAAGGAAATTTCAATGTCTTTGGAACAGAAAGTGTTATTCTCCATTCTGCAACAGAACTAATTGTGATTGAAGTCAAAAACAAAAGCCTGGTTAAAGTTTTTCAAAACCTTTTCGATATTCTTTGGGAAAGTGGGGCTGATATTTAAACCCAAGCCAAAAAATATTTCGTAATTTTAAAGCACACCGCAAGGTGTGCTTTAAAATAAAGCTCATTATTCTTGGCTTATTGAGGGAACAAAACCTTCACCAAATTTGGCGAAGGCACTAATTTTAAAAAAGATTTATACCAACGGAAATTTTTCCAAAGACAGTACCTAGAGGACTTACCATCAAAAACCCATAAAATTAACCAGCAATCTTTTTGATTTGCGCCAACAATTCCTCTTTCTTCGGCAAATAAAGTTGATACTGTTTGGCAAAAATTTGCTTGCTATTTTCAGGCAAGGTATATTCCACCACAAACTTGTCATTTTCTTTGCACAAAACAATCCCAATCGTGCTATTTTCATTTTTTTCTTTCACCCTGCGGTCAAAATAATTCACATACATTTGCATTTGTCCGAGATCTTGATGCTTGAGCTCGCCAATTTTCAAATCAATCAGCACGAAGCATTGCAAAAGTCGATTATAAAAAACCAGATCGATATAAAAATGTTTCGCCCCACTAGTTATCCGCCTTTGCCTAGCCACAAAAGTAAAACCTTTCCCAAGTTCAAGTAAGAATTTTTCCAGATTGCTAATCAAGGCTCCCTCCAATTCATTTTCCGAGTAATCATGATTTTCATCCAGACCCAGAAATTCTAAAACATACGGCTCCTTAAAGATATCTTGAGGCTTCTCAATGAGTTGCCCTTTTTCTGAAAGCTTCTTCACACCTTTCTTATCTCTACTCAATGCCAATCTTTCAAAAAGAGCACTGTCGAATTGACGACGGAGTTCTCGCAGTGACCAATTATTTTTTTCACATTCAATTTCATAAAATTTTCTTTCAGCAGTATCTCCAATCTTCATAAGCTTCAAATAATGCGACCAACTTAAACTAAAAGATTTCCGAGACACTGTTTCGGAAATTTGATAACTCAAATAAAATCTCCGCATATTTTCCAAATTATCGACAGAAAAACCTTTGCCAAATTGCTTGGTCAAATCAGTTGAAAGCTGTTTGATAATTTCTTCGCCATACTCAGCGCGCTTTTTTCCACCTTGCTGAAATTCCACAATTTGTTTGCCAATCTGCCAATAAACTTTTGTCAAAACGCTATTTACTTTTTGAAAAGCAAATTTCCTGCCTTGTGCCAAAATTTCACCAATCTCAGCAACCAAATTAGGATAATCTTTTTGATTCGAGTTTATTGCTGTTTTTATTTTCACCATAGCTTTGTTTTTAGCTTTTTAGAGCCTGTTGCAAATCTCATGTCGAATTGAAATTTGAAAATTTCGAGCGAAAAGCCTGAAAATTGAGAAGGGCTATCGAGATAACCCGACGAGATTTGAAGGTTTTGCAGCCGGAATTTTCAGATTTCAAACGACAAGCGTATTTATTATTTTATTCAAGCGGTGAGATTTGCAGCAGGTTCTCATAATGATATTTTATCACTAACATAAAAAGCCGTCAAATTTTAGCTCTAAGATGCAGTGAGTAATGTGGACTAATTAAAAATATGTAAGGATAAAAATGGCGATTTGGAGTACAATAGAAGACATAATTGTAAATCATCTATTATGCTGAATAAAAAAAGTGTCCAAAATGTAAAAAAGTATGT
>CAIPMZ010000095.1 GCA_903866285.1 uncultured bacterium | reverse complement strand
TGTTTGCTTGCAAAAAGAGCTTAAGGTGCAATTTTAGGCATTTTTATACTACATCTTGTGTAGCGTTTAGTAATAATACCACAAGACAAAAAACCCAGCAAGCCTTTCGACTTGCCAGGTTTTCCCCGCTTTTCCCTTAATTTTTTAACATTATCCCCTAACTTATCCACAAGGGGATAAGTTTTTCCGCTCCCTTGGGAAAACCTACTACTGCGAAATAGCAATGGTCCCTAACTGAGAATCGTATTTTAATTGCTTACCATTAAATTGCGCTGGGACTTCTTCAAAATATTGAGGAAATAAGTCAGCACTTGTTTTTGGATAAGACCCATTGGCAACTTTGTATGCCTGAGTTGCAAACATAAAGCGAGTTGCGTACAAATCAAAGTCCTCCTGGCAACGCTTATCAGTCATCCCAGCCAGTGACGTTAACATTGTATCTGCCATGATTTTTCCCAAGGCATTTTCCGTGAAAATAATATTTCTTGATAACTCAAGGTCTTTCCTTACGACTATTTCATCACAATTTTTCGCCCCTTCCTTTACTAATTTTCCAAAATGATCCACGAATAATTTTTGAGTCTGGTTGGGCTTATAATAATAAGGAAACCTTGCCATGATTCCATCAGCTGGTGGAGCTGCTTCAGCGCCCTTGCTGTCGCGAAACGCACTGTCAATAACCTGTTCTTTTAAATTATTCTGCATCCAGTATTCGAGCCGTATGGCTTCCTGGAATGATTTTTTAGTGTCGCCATAAGCTAAGATTTTCAGTTGAAAATTCTTGGACTCTTCCGCAGAAAGCTGACTTACTGGAAGCATTTTTTGGATATTTGCTAGTCCTATACTTTTAATCGATAGTCCAATTAAGTATTGGATGAAAAATACGCGATGCTGACCTTGAAGCTTAGCTCCGAGGTCAAGCGTATCAAAAGCATATTCAAAAGCTTCTCGCGTCTTTCCCTCGCGCAGGAGTAGCTGAGAGCGAATGATTTGGACTTGCGCTAAATTTCGTAAATCATTCAGCTTCGGCAAGGACATATCAGCCCTGACTGAGCTTTTAGGCTCGCCTTGCAATTCTGGCAGTTGAAAGTCCGCCTTTTGAAGACCTTTGTATGCAAAGGCCAAAGCTGACTTATTTTTCTCAACAATTTCAACTGCCAAAGCCTGATCCCAGTCCGAGCCACTTGCCATAGCCGTAAGCGCCTTAGCCTTGTCTGCTGGCCAGTATAGAATATCCATAGACTGCTTAAAATCGTAATAGGCATTTTGCCCTTGTGGAATAATTTCGCTAGACAAAAGCAAGGCGGAATCATTAACTTTTGGAATGTCGCCCCTATGCAAACTTATATAAATAACAAAAATAATTACCGCCAGGATTACCGTGGCAAAGATCGCACCGATTACTAAAAGAATTATTTTCCCAATCTTCTTTACTTTTGATTTCTTTTCAATATTACCCTCAGCTAAAATTTCAGGTTTTAAAGTTTCGTTTTCCATTTGAGTTTTTTAAATGTTTAGTTTTGAAAAAAATATTTTTTGAAAAAGAAAGTTATGCTAAGCAGGAAAATACCAAACAGGAAATCATACCAAAAATAAACAGCCCAAACAATTCCTCCATCTGCTTTAATTGGATAAACTGACGCAATAGTCGCTTCGTTGATCACATATGAATAGGTTGTCGATCTAAGATGTTTATCATCCCTCGAAGTATATTCAATTGTCGTCGTACCGTTCTTATTTTGCCTTGGATTCCAAATCATCAACTCAGGGTCGCTAATTTGTTCGGAGATGCTATTATACTTTGCTACTAGCCGCTGTGCTTCACTGTTGTCTACAAAGTAGCTCAAGTCGCTTGTTTTCACATATGCGGTCGTATATTTCCCGGCGATGAACAGACCCGTCGCTACCACGCCCGATTTAACTTCTTGGCCGTTAGCCTTCACAGCTTCGGCCAAGGTTCCGACCTTTTGCTTGAGCGCCTCATCGCTATACACTGACACATCTTGATTTTTAGGAAAAAGCACAAATTTATATAATACTGGTTGCTCTTCGTATGTCGTAGCTGGCTCATCCTTGAGCCATGTAGCTGAAAGAAAAAAATTAAAAAGAAAAATCCCTCCAATCACAAATACTAAAACAATTGCAAAATAACCAAATTTACTTAAAACTATTTTCTGCATATTTTTAAAAAAATAACACGATTTAATTATATAATTTAAAACTATCTTTTAAAAAAAACTTTCATTCCCACTCGATTAACTAATTCAATTAGATTATACACGGTTTATCTTTACATTATATCACAAATTTTATCAGTATTCAGTACAAAGAATAAGCCTACAGTTTTTTTAACTGAGCGGGCAGGGTTGGAATTCCGTGTCATTTGTTCTCCGCCAGCTGGCGGATCATTCATTTCTTGCCCGCGTCAGCGCTGAATGCCTGCCTGCTGGCTTGTCTGCCGATAGGCAGGTAGGCTCCTATGGTCGCATCCATCGACATTCGCCCGCGTTGGTTTTCTGCCCGCTTCGACTGAACGAGACGACATTTTGTCGAATCGAGGCGAGCTGAAAGCCAGCTTGTTTCGCTGCTGACGGTTCGATTCCCCTTCTCAATTATCATAAAATAAAACAAGGTCCCAAAAAGGACCTTGTTTTATTTTATGATGAGCGGGTAGGGTTGGAATTCCGCGTCATTCACTCGCCGTCGCTCGTTCATTCCTTGCCCTGGGCAGCGTCAAATGCTCATCCGCATTTGTCGACGCACACTGCGTTTTTGTTTTACTAAACAAAAACTTGTTTAACTTCTGCCCGTTCGATTCCCTCCTACCGCTAACAAATTTAAAATCCCTAGGATAAACCTAGAGATTTTAAAAATTTGAGCGGGTAGGGGGAATCGAACCCCCCTCCTCAGGTTGGAAGCCTGATATAATAGCCACTATACGACACCCGCAATATTTTTAATCAAGAGCATGTTCCATCCAACCCATAATTCTGCGATGCAATTTTACTCCAAAATCAGGATTTCCATTGCAAACAGCTGAAACATGAGCAGTGCCAAATGGCAATTTTCTCTTATTTTTGCTTGATTTATTTTTTCTCAAATCTATCTGAGTTTTTCTAAAATTTTCAGCTTTCAGCCCCGTAATCCTTCTCCAGTGCACTTCGCATTCCTTAACATCATTATCAGGATATATATAAAGCATAACAGATAAGTTTTCATTCTTCAAGCCACAACAATCCTTAAACCACTTTATTGCCAATTTAATCATCTTAGGATCAGAATTGATAATTCTCACAATTTCGTGAGTTTTTGCACCCTCTCCCATATACAGACCCAGACCAATCATCCATAAATCTCTTTTGTTCAACTCTCCAAGCTCATCCTTTGCTTCATTTTTAATATCAGCAATATCACGAACTCTTTTGTTGTGCTTTATTCTCCCTGACTTAAGAGGCCCCGTTTTTATTCTGGCCCAAACTTCCTCATTTGGTTCATAAGGAATTTCCTTCAGCCATGAACTAAGGGTGCTCTTGCTAATCTTGATTTCTTTTAAAATCAAGCCATACGAATATCCCTTCTTTCTGAGCTCTATTGCTTTATTTTTTATGTATACCTCTTTCATATCTATATTGTAGTATACAATATAGATGGGTACAACTCTTCAAAAACCTAGGGTTTTTAAACTTTTTCAACTCTTTCCAGTATACCCGAAATATCTTTTTTGTCCAGCGTTATCCATCCTCCCCAATAAAACGACATCCTCACATTTTTACCAAGGACAACATCTTACCATTGTTTGCAAATAAAAAAAATCTTTTTCTGTAAGATGTCCTTACGTGGCTCTCCTGGATTTATTACATACTAATAAAAAGCATCCAATAAACAAAATGCACACTTTAGCTAATTTAAAATAACATTCTGAAGTTCTCAAGAATGTGAGAATGTTAAGTAGCGTTTAATTTCGTTTTATCAAAAAACCAGCTCTTTTTTCGAACTGGTCTTTCTTACTTTTAGTTTTACCCCAAATTACCTACTGCGCTGAAGAAAAGCGGGCGTTGGCGACGTGGAAACAAATGTTTTTTGTAAAAGCTTCGATGTAGTCAGCTTTTTTGAGGCCGTATTGAAGCATGTAGGCGTGTTCAAAAACATCCATTACTAAGATTGGCACGCAACCAGCTAGGTGTCCTGCGTCATGCTCATTAACCCAGACATTAAAGAGCTTGCCATTTTCTTGATCCAAATAAAGTAGCACCCAACCAATTCCCCGCATTGTGCCAAGGGATTTGAATTGTTTTTCCCAATTTTCAACTGAGCCAAATTGCTCAACGATTTTTTTACCAAGTGGAGATGTTGATTCTAGGACGCTGCCGCCTTTCATTAAATTTTCAAAATAAAGTTCATGGAGGCGCATGCCACTAAATTCCCAACCGAAGCGACGCGTAACTTCCGCAAACTCAGGCGTTGCCATTTTATCCTCGGCGGCCAGCTTGGCCAGTAAATCACTCACCTTATTTACGTTAGCCACATAACCTTCATAGAGCGTAAAATGATTTTTCAAAAGTTCGTCCGAAAAACCTTCAATTCCTAACAGATGTTCAAATTTTTTTGGTTCGTACATAATTCAGTTCCTAAAGTTCATAAAGTTTAAAAGTTCATAAAGAAAATTCCAAACCTAAGTCCTTTAAATTTTAATAATTTATAATTAATTCAATTCCTCAACCAGCACACTTTTTTACTTTCTGCTTTATTACTTCCTAACCCTAGTATACCAATAGACATGCCATGATATAGTAAAGGCGTGAATCCTACTGGCGTATGACACTGACCCCAACACTTATAGTGTCTAAAAAAGAGTACGTACACCAGCATGGCATGTCCGTGCTTTTTTGGTCAATAACGGGTTACACATTTAGTGTCAATAACCAACTAGGCTACCTTTCTAAGCACAGATTATTCACAAAAATTAATTCGTAATCATACAAATGTATGAAACAAATATTGCCACTCAGTATCGGCATCGATGTTAGCAAAGACAAAGTAGATGTCGCAGTTCTTTTTGCAGACAAAACGTCACTAAGTAAAACATTTGCAAATACCGAAGTCGGTATTTGCGAGCTAGGCAATCTCTTGAAAATGCAAAAGACGGCTGACACCGTCCCCTGCGTTTTGGAATCAACAGGAGATTATCATCTTCTGTCTGCCCTTATGCTAACGCAAGAGGGATACATGGTCAATTGTATCAATCCACTCATTACGAAGAAGTATCAAAGGAGTTCAGTTCGTAATGCTAAGACTGATGCCGTTGATGCGTTAAGGCTTGCGCAGATTGGCATCATGGAACCAGATATGCCAGTATTTACGGCATCAAAACCAGTTCTTGCTTCTCGCAAACTAGTGTCATCTCTTGCAAAAATGCAACAAATGAAACAGCAACTATCATCTCATGTTAAGCAACTTCGTCAAGCGCAATCTATGCTTGGCGAGGATTTGGATTTTTCGCTTTATGACACGCTGCTCGAAACATATGATAAACAAATCAAATCACTGCAAAAACAGATTGGTAAAAGCATTCCTGAGCACATTAGTGAATTTACAAAAAATACGCGTGGCGTGTCTGCAAATCAGATGGCTATTCTTTCATGCATGCTTGCGGATAAAACATTTACAAATCGTGATCAACTCGTAGCATTCATAGGGCTTGATGTGATGCCTCGTTCCAGTGGCACATGGCAAGGCAAAGGTAAGATTTCAAAACGCGGTAACGCTTATCTGCGCAAAATATTATATCAGATAGCTTGGGGCTTAAAAGTGCATAATCCACATTTCAAGGAATATTATTTACGTCTGAGAATTGAGCAAAAAAAACATTACACTACTTGCCTTATTGCTGTTGCACGTAAGTTTTTGCGATATTATTATGCCACTGTTTTACAAGAAACATACGCAACCTCTTGACAGCTTCCTATAACGGGTCT
>CAIPMZ010000094.1 GCA_903866285.1 uncultured bacterium | reverse complement strand
ATCCTTTCAAACAAAGCCGAATTTATTTGGCGGTCAAGTTCTCTTATTGACCAACAATTTTCTGAGCATTCTTTTTCATAAAAATTGCGCTCTTGAGTATCTTTGAGGGAAATTAGGCGAACATAGTGCGACCATGAAAGAGAAAAATAATGTTCTTGAAAATTGACAAGAAGTGTCTGCTGATTTCCTGTTTTTTTAATTTTTCGAGACAACACCTTGGAGCTTTTTAATTCGTCAGACGGTGTCTGACCTTTCTTATATAATAAGAAAAATGTCTTCATTTGCTTTAAATTTGTTACCGAAAAACCCTTACCGAATTCTTTCATTAATTTTTTACTCAAGATTTCCAAGGTTTCTGAACCATATTCCGCTCTAATTTTGCCTTTTTGTTCATCCTCCACAATCAAACGACCAATTTCAAAATAAGTCAAAACCATAGTCGTGTTTACTGTTTGCACAACCTTATTTTTGGCATTTTCAAGCAGTTTTTTTATTTCTTGAAAAAGATTTCCTTTGCTCGCTGTGATTATTTTTGACATATTTTTTTTATTGTATAGCGTGCTATGTAACTTTCAAAAAATTTTTATTACCCTTTTATTTCCAAAATTAACTAAGTCTCTACCGCGAAATAACTTATGCATCTAGCGCTCATCTTTACACCATCTTTGCTCAAAAAAATTTCAAAGTTATCTCGATAGCTTCTCAATTTTTTTGGAACAAATCTGACGCAAATCTGAGCACGAACTGCACAACTTATTTCATGATAGAGCCTAAAATTTCATAATTCCCTTAATACCCTTATCATACCACCAATTCAACCCGTCTTCAAGCAAATCCTCTTGGATAACAAAAAAAACAGCTCTCGTAAAAACAAAAGCTGTTTATAGGAAATATTCAATCATATCTTAAATCAGTCTTGCCATCAGATAGCCGATGCCGGAGGGGCCTTCGTAGCTGAGTAATTTAAAGGCGTATTTTTCTTCATGCAAGGCGCCCATTAAAATGATAATGGCGCGCAGACCACACTCAGCGGCTTGGTCGATAACTTCCTTGTGCATACTCATGATGCTGAGCAAGTTGTTGCCCCCAAGTTGATGAATAATTTCGCGGTCGAACTTTTCTGCGTCAGGCGAAAAGCCCGCGGGAGCGTTAGGAGTTAGCCGATGAGACAATTCAGCGCTAGCGATAATGGCAACTCGCTTGGCTTGATGGGCGCCAATTACGCTTTCGATAAGTTGACCGTAACGGAAATGTTGCTGATAGCTCATGAGCGAAAAAGCCAGGTGGACTACCTTAGGCTGAATATTTTTTAGCAGATGCTGAAGCGGAATCAAAGCCCCATAATCAAGCGGGTTATTTCGCAAACGAAAAGAAAGCTCATCTTCCTTGCAAGTAAAAGCTAGCTTATTAAAAATCGCTTTGTCATTTTCATAGCTATACTTCTCCGCAAGCCCAAACTGACTAAAGTCGCCCCCTAATTTTTTCGCTGAATTAATCACGAAAGAATAACGCTCCAATTTAGCGTGGGGCGAAATGATAATCACTGTATCGGGCGCCGCTTTTTCCAGCGCAATTCGAAGCTCTTTAAAAGCCGCCAGCGTTTGTTTAATTTTTTTTCGATCGCTAGGCTGTCCGATACCTGGGATACTTTCCAAGGGATGCGGGACAATAGCTGAAAAAACAATCATACTTTTAAACTGTACTTAACCAATTTAATTAGTGGTAGCTAGACGTTGGAGACTTAGCCTCCAAGGGGAGACTTAGCCTCCTGGCAACTGACAATGATTTAATTGATTTAGGATTAAAAAAGATTAAAAAAGCATAATCTTTATATATACAAAGAATAACCCTCAATCTTTCAAAATATCGAAAAAAGGCTCATTTAAAGCCCGAACAATAGTCCTTAGAAATTAGGCATTTGAAATTTTAAATTAGGCATTAGGCATTAGAAATTAGGCATTTGTAATTTTAAATTAGGCATTAGGCATTAGGCATTTATGCCCGCCTATCCTTTTGCTAAAGTTATCTCGACAATTTCGGAATGACCTTCGGTTCGCATCGGCGTCCCCCACGCGCCAAGCCCACAAGAAGTATGAATCGAAAAATTATCTTTTTGTCTCAAGCCGTAATCGTAGCCACGAAACATAAAACTGGTCGCAAAGCCAAAGGGAAAAAGTTGACCCTTGTGCGTGTGGCCAGCAAGCATCAGGGAAATTCCGAGTTTTCTAATTCTTGCAACCTGAGTCGGCATATGCCAAAGCAAAATGCTTGGGTAAGCTTGCTTAAAATTCGAAATCTCTTTAATCGTTTTAACGACGTTAATCTTTTCACCATGGCCTGGAAATTCGATCCCGATAAATTGCAAACCGTCTACCGTTTTAATTTCATTTCGCAGACAAGTAATTTTAGTCTTAGCTAAAGTTTTAAAAGTTTTATCAACCCCTAAATAAGTTTCGTGATTGCCTGAGGCGTAAAAAATACCTTTTGGCGCCTCGAGTGAATTCAGCGGTTTGATAAAAATCTCAATATTACCATCCGTGCCATCGAAAAGATCGCCCGTAATTACGATTGCATCTGGCTCTAAGCGATTAATCCGCTTAGCAACTTCGCTTAAATAATGATCCCGATAAATATGCCCAAGATGCACGTCTGAAATTTGGACAATTTTCTTACCAATCCATTTTTTAGGTAAATTGTTAATTGAGACGTTAATTTTTTTTACAATCGGCGTAAAGGCATTTAAAATCCCGTACAAGGAATAAATTACGGCCCCCAAAATAGCCAGCGCGCCGATGGTTTTTTCGGGCGGATTGAGCCCAGCCAAATCACTTAGTAAAATAACCAGCCAACCAAAAGCAAAAAAGAGGAGCAGGTTTATCATCAAACCAACCCAGACGCCGGAAAGAAAATAATATTTACGATTAAAATGATTATCCCAACGATGCGCTAGCAAAGTCGAAATCATGATACTAAAACCCAGAAAAGCACCCAAGAGAAACAGGACTAATTTAACAATATTCTTTTCGAACGGCAAGGAAAAAGGGAAAAAATAAGCCAACGAAAAATAAACCGCCATGTGCGCAGCGATATAAGCGGGGAAAATCAAAAAGAAGATCACGCTAGATTTTACAATTTTTCTAATCTTATTAAACATTGCTAGATTATAACACAGCTAAAGTTTTTTGCGTAGCCTTACACATTTTTTAGCTTTATTTTAAGATTGCTTTTTAAAAGCAATGGTTGCTGGCTGAAGACTCAGCAGTGGCGGCTGTTGGCAAATTTCTGCGTAACCGCGCACAGTTAATTTAACTGGGTTTTCTTTTGAAGAATCCTTGATCTTAGTTTTTACTTCGTCAGTTGGGTCAATTAATTTAAAAGTATAATTGTCTTTATCAGCAGTTAGCTTAGAATTTTCAGTTGGAAGCTTTGCGAGTTCTTCTTTTTTGACGGCAAGCATAACCCCATCGTCGCTTTGCGAGACAAACCAACCCTCAACCTCCCCCTCGCCTTCGTAATAATGCGGTTTACAATCATCACTACTAGCCACTGCTAACTTTTCAGACGCTTTTTCGCTACCTGATTGAGTTACTTCCTCTTGTTTAGCAATAGTTGTTGTTTGATTTTCGCTAACTTTAGTAGCCTGCTTATTTCCGATACCGATGTACCAAAAAATTCCGCCAATAATAACTGCTACAAAAAAAATGATGCCGATGGCAAACTCGCTAGCTAGGCGTGGATTACCATTTTTACTGCCATTGGTTTTTACACTTGCTTTTGTTTTTACTTTTGCTTTTGTTTTCATATGGGTTTTTAAAAAAATTATCCTTCCAAAATACTCTTTTACTATACCACAAAAAATGATTTTTCCAAAACTAAATCCAAGCCTCCTTAGTTTATGGGTAGTTGATACATTGTAGAAAAAGTACTCATCAAATAAGGCACCGCAATAATCATAACCAGCAGTGGCAAGACTACCGTAACGGCCGTTATAATCAGCGTCCACATAAAATATTTCCGCAGCTTTTCGACGGAAGCGTACATTGCATCAATTTTAACTTCTTGTTCCGCGAGTTTTTTTAGAATTTCTTCCATAAAGTTTTCTTAAAAAATAAGAGCTAATATTTAAGGGAATGTCCTCATTATACCGAAGCTATTAAATCACTGCCAGTTGCAAGGAGGCT
>CAIPMZ010000093.1 GCA_903866285.1 uncultured bacterium | reverse complement strand
TCCAGACTTGGGTCATGCTTAATTTTGTTCCTAAAATAAATTTCATATTGGTCTTCTTTTTAAACAAAAAACTGGCTTAAAACCAGCTGCAAAATAAACTACAAAAATAACGGTTAAGGTTATTTGTTTTATTTATAGTTTTTTTTAGCTGATTTACCTCCAAATTTTGGCTAATTATAGGTTAAACACTTTCCTAAATTACAGAGTTATTTAATCGATTTATAGCCAACTAATATATTACTTCGTAATACTACTACATTTTTATTTCCACGTCAACCCCAGCTGGCAAATTCAAATTTGTCAAATCTTCGATAGTTTTCGCGGTCGGGTCAATAATATCAATCATCCGTTTATGGGTACGCATTTCGTATTGATCACGAGCGTCTTTGTGCACGAAAGTAGAACGGTTGACCGTATATTTTCGTATTTCTGTTGGTAACGGTATTGGACCAAAAAATTTAGCATCACTGCGTTCAATCGTTTCGATAATAGTCTTGGTCGACTGATCAATAATTTTATGATCAAAAGCCTTGATCTTAATTCTGATCCGTTGTTTGAATTCATTAACTTCTTTTTTGTTTTCGGACATAGTTATTTCTTAAATAAATACTACAACCTCGCCCTTCCGCCGGTAGACGGATAAAGAGCGAGGCAAAGTATCTACTTACTTCAAAATCTTAGTAACGGCACCGGCACCAACCGTGCGACCGCCTTCACGAATAGCGAATCTCTGCTTCTCTTCTAAGGCAATCGGAGCAATTAACTTAATCGTTAAATTAATTGTGTCGCCTGGCATAACCATTTCTGTACCGGCTGGCAAAGTAATATCACCAGTAACATCGGTTGTTCGGATATAGAATTGCGGTTTATAACCATTGAAGAAAGGTTTATGACGTCCGCCCTCTTCTTTAGATAAAATATAGACTTCAGCTGTGAATTCAGTGTGCGGTGTGATTGTGCCTGGTTTGCATAAAACTTGACCACGCTCTACTTCATTTTTCTTAGTACCACGTAGTAAAATTCCGGCGTTGTCTCCAGCGCGACCCTCGTCTAACTGCTTATTGAACATTTCAATACCAGTCAAAATTGTTTTTTTGGTATCCATTAAACCGACAATTTCAATTTCATCGCCAACTTTAGCAATACCTCTTTCGATACGACCAGTGACAACGGTACCACGTCCTTCAATTGAAAAGATATCTTCAATCGGCATTAAATATGGTTGGTCAACGGCGCGAATTGGTTCGGGAATATATTCGTCCAATGCTTTAACTAATTCCATAATCGGCTCGGCATCAGGACCAGTCGGATTTTCCAGGGCTTTTAAGGCTGAACCACGAATAATCGGGGTTTTATCACCTGGGAATTCATATTTCTTAAGTAAATCACGAATTTCTTCTTCAACTAAATCAATTAATTCTTTGTCCTCAACCATATCGCATTTGTTTAAGAAAACAACGATATAAGGGACGCCAACCTGACGAGCTAATAAGATATGTTCTCTGGTCTGAGGCATAGGACCATCAGTCGCGGCAACAACTAAAATAGCGCCATCCATTTGAGCGGCACCAGTGATCATGTTTTTAACATAATCAGCGTGACCAGGACAATCAACGTGAGCATAATGACGAGCGTCTGACTCATATTCAACGTGAGCCGTGGCAATAGTAATACCTCTAGCTTTTTCTTCAGGAGCAGCGTCAATTTCACCAACACCCTTATGGGATGCTTTCATGCCTTTTGCACTTAACACTGCAAGCATTGCGGCGGTTAAAGTGGTTTTCCCATGGTCAACGTGGCCAATAGTACCGACGTTAACATGGGGCTTATTACGTTCAAATTTTTCTGCCATGTTTTTGTTGTACGGCCCCCGTTTTCCACGGGGTTTCTTTCCTGTGAGACTTTAGGTCCCTGGGAAACCAGCCGAACTAAATTAATTATTTATTTTATAAATTATTCAACTTCTTGTGCTTTATCTTTTACCTGTGGCG
>CAIPMZ010000092.1 GCA_903866285.1 uncultured bacterium | reverse complement strand
CCCAAGTCTGCGGTCGCAGACTTGGGTCACACTTTTAAAATTGAAATTTTGTCAGTTCAATGTCTCCGACTTGAACTGGATTGTTCTTGCAAATTAAGAACCATTGCGTTTCAGGTCAGAGACACTGAACCGACCGAGACTCTTATAGAATTTCGTGACACTGGAATTTGGAAAAATCATTTTCCGCCCTTTAATCTGCTCTGCCTCTTGAAATTTCCACTGGACAGAACTTTTTTGCCGGTTTGGGCTTCGATATCTTTGCGGGTTCTGCCTGCCACTGACCCACCATCTTTGGCGTCTTGTTTTAGCGCTGGCAAACCTTTGGAATTTTTGGTATTGGTGATTTCGGTTGTTGTTGCCTCGCCAAGCATAGTGAGAATAAGTTCAAGTTCTGACATATGGTCACGCGGGTTGTCGGGGTTGTCGAGAGATTTGAATTCTTTAATTTGTTTGGCATCCATTTCAAAAGTGCCACGATAAATTTCATTAGTCAAAATAGCAAAATCAAAACCTTCCTTGGCTCCTCTCTGACTCCATTGGTCCGTCAGGCTGTTTCGGACATTGATGCCACGCATCCTTTTGGCAATCCAATCATCGCCATAGCCTTTTTGTTCATAAATCTGCTTGGCTCTCACGATTGCTCTTTCAGGATCTTGAATTTCTTCGATTCGCTCTTGCCCCACTCTCGCCAGCCATAGTTTGAAAGGTTCCGCTTTAGGCGAAGGAATTGATTGAATAATGCGGAAAATTCCCTGAAGATTAGCAATATCCGTTAAATATAATTTTCCGTCAGTTGAAACTAATTTCAGTTGTCCGATTTTTTCGGACAACTCACTTCCCTCATCTTTAAGCTTTCTTTTTAAATCATCCCAATATTTTCTTGGTCGATTACTCTGACTCAAAATAGCCACCACATCAATCACTGAAAAATACCACTGCTCATTGTGCCAAGTTCGGCGGACTTCTTTTTCTTCAAAAATTGTTGGATAAGTTTCGTTTTGCTCTTTTTTACGCATATGTTTGCTTTTAATTGCTTACAATGATATTCTATCATTATCATAAAAAGCCGTCAACTTTGGCTCAATCAAGCGACTAAAGATACTTGCGATTTTTGATTTCTTTGGGTAAATATTCCTGCCCGGAACTGTCTTCAACGGGCGTGTATTTGTAACCTTTGCCGTAGCCGAGTTTTTCCATGAGCTTGGTCGGGGCATTACGAATGTGCATCGGGACTGGCAAGTTGCCAAATTCTTCAACGTCTTTCTTGGCCTTATTATAGGCAAAATAACTGCTGACACTTTTCTTCGAATTAGCTAAATAAATCACCAATTGCGCCAAGTGCACTGAGCATTCAGGATAGCCGAGCTTATGACAAGCGTCGAAAACATTATTGGCTAAGACTAAGGCGAAATTATCCGCTAGCCCCACATCTTCACTGGCAAAACGCAAGAGTCGGCGCGCGATGTAGGTTGGTTGCTCGCCGCCTTCCAGCATTCGAGCTAGCCAATAAACACTGGCATCGGCGTCGCCACCTCGCATGGATTTATGCAAAGCGGAAATAATATTATAATGTTCCTCCCCGCCTTTGTCATAATAGAGATGCGATTTTTGAATGATTTGTTTGAGCAATTCCCTGGTAATTGATTTGCTTTGATTCGTCGCAGCCTCAAGTGTATTCAGCGCCATGCGAGCATCGCCATTGGCAAGCAGAGCAATCTCCTTAATAATTTCCGGCGTAACTTCAATTTTTTCGCCGCCCAACCCTTTCTCTTTATCACTTAAAGCTTTTTCGATAATTTTTTCCAAGTCTTGCGTTTCTAATTTACTCAAAACAAAAACTCGACTGCGCGAAACGAGCGCCGAGTTGACTTCAAAGCTAGGATTTTCAGTCGTCGCGCCGATTAGCGTCATCAGGCCTCTTTCCACATGCGGCAGCAAGGCATCTTGCTGAGCTTTGTTCCAGCGATGAATTTCATCTACGAACAAGATTGTTTTCTTTTTCTGCCATTGATTTTCTTCAGCCTTGGCAATTGTTTTGCGTAGTTCCTTAATACCGCTAGTCACGGCGCTAATTTTAATAAAATCCGCATTCGTGACATTGGCAATCACGGCCGCCAGCGTCGTTTTACCTGAACCAGGCGGTCCCCATAAAATCATCGACGGAACTTGGTCAGTTAAGATAGCTTGGCGCAAAAAAGAATTTTCACCGACTAACTCTTGTTGGCCAAAAAAGTCCTCCAAAGTTTGAGGACGCATTCGATCTGCCAAGGGACTACTTTGAAATGATTTTTTTTCTTCCATAAAATCCAGCTAACATTCCTAGGGACTAAGTCCCCAATTGGGGACTTAGT
>CAIPMZ010000091.1 GCA_903866285.1 uncultured bacterium | reverse complement strand
GCTACCGAAATTCCCGCTCCGGTAGTAATTTCCCCTAAAGTATAACCCGTCCCATTCCCAATTAAGAGCTTTCCGTTTTGAGCAGCTGAGCCGTCAACCCCAGTCCCGCCATATTTCGGCGCAATAATATTTCCCTCCCACGTTCCCGAACTGATCGTCCCAATGGTTGTAATATTACCTAACCCAGCCCAGGTCGATAACGCGGTATTTTCAACGTTCCCCAACCCAAGATCTTCCTTGGTCAAGATTTTCCAATCAACCGCACTTCCATTAGAATGCAGGGTTGCGCCATTAGCACCAATTGGTAATTTAGCTAAGGTAGTCGCATTAAGGGCAACCAGCAAATCTCCGCTTGTGTAAGCGGCAATTCCCGTTCCGCCTTGTGAAGCCGCCAATGCCCCGGTAATAACTCTACTTAAATCCAGCGGAGTCGCGGTTGTTAAAATTTCGTTAAAAAGCGTCCCGTCGTTAGATAATTTCCAGCTCCCCGTAGCTGAATCAAAGCGCAAGGCAGCCTTGTTACTAGTGTTTGAAACCGCCAAATCAAAATTAGTTGCGCCCAGTCCGGAGCCCGAACCAAGCGTAAAGATATTTGAAGTCGTCCCCAGGTCACTGTTTTGATTATGGAGTCGGCTATCATTGCCGAGCAATAGCTGGTTAGCGCCAACCCCGGTTGGAAAAAGATTAAGCGCGAGTTTACCACTAGCATCCAGCAGCGGAATGTCCCCAGCTTGGATACCAATCGTCTTGCCTTGTAAATACATTGAATCAATCGCGGCTGCTACGGAAGCAATTTTCTTCCTTGGCACCATTTCGCTGTCATTATTAATCATGATCCCCAGGTAATATTGACCACTACTAAAAGTTAGCGAAGTCGGAAAAGGCGTACTACTACCCAGGTAAATCGCAATGAAACCACCCTTAACCTCAACTTGCTGAGTTTCTTGCCAAACGCGAGAACCGCTATCAGCGTTAGAAGGATATGGATCTAAATTTTGACGGTCAGTTGTATAGATTGAGAAACGAACTGCGTAAGTACCGTCTTTTAAAATTGTTTGATCATTATTTAAAAAATGCGCGGAAAGAGCAATCTGATTAGCCGAAGCCGGCTGGGTAGTTTGCGCGCCAGCAAATTGGGTAAAGAGGGCCACGCCAAAAACTGCTAGTCCGACACTAATTGAAAAAAATATTTTTATTTTTTTAGAATTATTTTTCACTTGAGCTTTTATAAATTTTCGCTTCCTATCATATTTACTGTTTGTAATTATTTTTTTACGTGATATAAAAAAATACCGACAACTTAAAATAAAATGGTATTAATACCCCAGAGCCTACCTGCCTACCGGCTTGTCTGCCGATAGGCAGGTAGGCTCTGGACCCTTTTGGCTCACACCAATAAAATCGGTGAGGTATTAAATCTTTTGTTATCGTCGCTCGTTCGGAAATAAAAGAGTACTTTCATTTCTCTCACTACGCTAGATAATAATTATCAGTAAAAATTAGAATGCTTTTAATTATTT
>CAIPMZ010000090.1 GCA_903866285.1 uncultured bacterium | reverse complement strand
ATTTGATTAATGAAAATCACGGTCGTGTTGGAACGCGCAATAATTGCGGTCAATTTTCGCAGGGCTTGTGACATCAAGCGAGCTTGGCGTCCAACGTGCTGATCTCCCATCTCACCTTCAATTTCAGCGCGTGGTACCAGGGCTGCCACAGAATCCACCACAATCACATCAATCACTCCACTGCGCACTAAGGACTCTACGATGTCCAAGGCTTGCTCGCCAGTATCTGGCTGAGAAACCAATAAGTTTTTAATATCCACGCCAATCTTATGAGCATACTCTGGATCCAGCGCATGTTCAGCATCAACGAAAGCAGCCGTACCTCCGCCCTTTTGAGCGTTGGCTACTATATGTAGCGTTAAAGTCGTTTTACCGGAACTTTCTGGCCCATACACCTCGATAATCCGACCCCTGGGTACGCCGCCAATCCCAGTAGCAATATCCAGCGAGATTGAACCAGTCGGAATTGCCTCGACGTCAACTTTTTTTACATCGCCTAACTTCATAATCATCCCCTCTCCAAATTTCTCCTGGATATCTTCGACTAATTTATCAATTTCTTTTTTCCCTGCATTTTTGATTTCTTCAACTGCCTCTTTCGGAGGCTTTTTTTCTTTTGCTGCGTAAGCCATACCATTTCATTTAAACATTTAAGCATTAAGACATTAAAACAAGAAATCATTTAGACATTTAATCATTTATATATAAAACTTTTAGTTTTATACACGCCTGCTTATATGTTTGTATGTTTATATGTTAGGATGTTTATATGCTTATATGTTTGTGTGTTTATATGATTTATTATTTATTTAAAACCCTACCATTTACATCAAAAACGATATCTTTTGCTGGAGCAGAAGTGGTACTTAACTGACCTAACTCTTTTCCATTAATTTTTACAAAAGTTTCCTTACCTTTGCCAGAACTGATACTAATTTTCTCCTTAGCATCAAATTTTTGAACTGACTCTGGCAGAAGTACCCCACTATAAACTAAATTGCCATCAGCTTCCACTGAGAGCCAGGTCGAATTCGGACTTACATACACCTCAGCAGCCACTAAAAGATTTTGTTGCTCTAATACTGGCGCTTGCTGAGAGGGATCGTTTTGCTGCTCCTGCGCTAAGGGCACCGGGAAAACAGCATTAACGGAAACGGACTGAGTCGATTCTTTATTGAACTTATTTCGAGCCTTAATTGCAATTACATTAACGCCTTCCTTGAGTCCAATATCCTCACTGAATTCACCTTTTTCATTAACTAACACTGGCTGATCATTAATAGTCACTAGCGCGTCTCTTTCAGCCATCCCCACCACGTGAGTAGCGCTGCCATTAATTACTATATTATCTGCCGGTTTAATAATTACCAATCTTGGAGTTGAAATAAAATTATTAACTTGCAGATATAAATAAACAAAGCTGCTAAAAACTGCCAACAAAATAGTTCCCATGATAATCATTTTTGGCGTAATGACAAAAATTGAAAAATTGATTGGCTTTTTAACTTTATCCTCATCAACAATTTTTTTAATATTTTTATGAATATCTTTTTCTCGCTCAAACTGCTTAATAAGACTAGCCTCGGAAACCCCCATATATAAACCGTAACTTCGCAAAAAACCCTTCACGTAAACATCCGCGGGCAATTTCATATACTCATTCTCTTCAAAATATTGTAAATATTTTGTTTGAATCTTCGTGCCTTTTGAAATCTCGCCAAGACTAAGCCGACGCTCATCTCTAAGCTTTTTCATTCGTTCACCCAAGGTCAGTGAATCAATTTTTTTACGCGTGAATTGAACCATCTTGAATAGTATTATGTATAATGTATTTTGTATTATGTATAAAATTCAAAATGTATTTTTTGTATGAATTCATACTTTATACATTCTGCAATATACGTAATACAAGACCCGGCGCTACATTTGCCATTTATCTCGGGCGACTTGATCTTGCGTGGGATCTTCATAGGCCGGCTGAGCTTCGCACTCAGTAAAAACTTCCCGAGGCTTTGCTCCATCAGCAGCCCCAACCACTCCTCGCTCCTCTAAAATATCAACTAGGCGAGCTGCCCGAGAGTAGCCAATCCGCAAACGTCTTTGCAGCAGTGAAGATGAGGCTTTACCTGCTTGAATAACTAGCTTCTTTGCTTCCTCGTATAAAGCATCCTCTTGATCATTGGCCTCAATTGAATCGAAATCAATTTTCTCAGCATACTTTGCAATTTTGACTTCTCCATTATGACTGCCTGTGGCTTTTGTTTCGCTAACGTCGATTTCGCTCTCCAAACTATCTTCGATTTTTTCAAACTTTTGATTTTTAATAAAATCAACCACTCGCTTAACTTCTTCCTCGGAGACAAAAACACCCTGAACTCGACGCAAATCAACCGCTTCCGCTGCTGAGAAAAGCATATCCCCGTTGCCAAGCAATTTCTCCGCCCCACTGGCATCCAAGATCGTGCGTGAATCCATTAGCGAGGGTACCCTGAAAGCAATTCGCGTCGGAATATTTGATTTAATTAAACTGGTAATAACAGTCACAATCGGCTTTTGCGTGCTTAAAATAAGGTGAATACCAACTGCGCGAGCCATTTGGGCCAAGCGAATGATCGCTCCTTCTACTTCTTTGCCATGCGAAGCCATCAAGTCTGCTAACTCATCAATCACAATCACAATGTAAGGAATTTTTTCAACAGGCTCTTCGGTAATTTCCCCAGTCTCCGTGTTAACATTTTTAAACATTTCCCCACCTTCAGCCTTCTTATTAAAAGAAGCAATATCCTTTGAGCCAACTTTTTCAAGCAATTTATATCGACGTGTCATTTCACCAATCGCCCATTTTAAGGCGCTAAGCACTTTTCCATTTTCCACAATCACCTCAGTTAGTAAATGAGGAATGCCATTGTATGGGGTAAGCTCTACTCTTTTAGGATCAACTAAAATTAACTTTAAATCCTCAGGAGAATTTTGATACAGCATCGACAAAATCAAAGCATTGACGCAAACACTTTTTCCACTACCTGTTGAACCAGCAATTAATAAATGAGGCATTTTCTTTAGATTTCCAAAGATATAATTGCCACTCACATCCTTACCCAACGCCAGGAGTAAATTTGTTTTTCTATTTTCAAACTCGAGTGCTTGCAGTAGTTCTGGCAGCCTAATTATGGCATTTTTCTTATTTGGCACTTCGATCCCAACTAATGATCGGCCTGGAATCGGGGCCTCAATGCGAACCTGGCGAGCCGCCAAACGCAAAGCTAGTTCATTACTCAGTGTCGTAATTCTACTAAGTTTAACGCCCACCGCTGGACGAAAACTATATTGCGTAACGGTTGGTCCGGTTTTAATTTCACCCAATTCAACTTCCACCCCAAAGGTCAATAAAGTATCTTGGATAATTTTAGCATTTTTTTCAACATCACCACCTTGCGCTTTTTCGGTTGAGCAATCTAGCAGCGAAATCGGTGGAAGCGCCCACTCTAACCGCTCGTCCTGATCTTGCTCCTTTTTCTTACTTTTCTTTTTTTCATCCTTAGGTTTCCAGGCAACTGCTTTTTTCAGGATCTCCTCCATTGGATCTGGTTTTTCAGTTTCGGCATTAGGATCTTGCACAAATTCAGTTTTCTGAGAGAGTTTCACATCCTCAACCTCCAACAGCTGTTGAGTCTCTTCATCTTCAATTTCACTTTCGTCATCAGCGGTATCTTCCTCGGCTTCTTCTTTTTGATGCTCCACTTTTTCTCGAATAAACTTCTTAAAAAATTTCACAATCGAAAAATTGAAAGCCACCGTAATTCCAACTAATACGAGCGCTATTAAAATAATCGCCCCACCGACCCTGCCAGCTAGTTTTAAAAAAATAAAAGCCAGACCATAACCAATAAAACCACCCCCATTTCCCGCTTTAGCAATTTTCAACATCTTATCCACATCGTAAGCTAGGATGTGGATAATTCCCAAGGTGCTCATAAAAGCAACCGCCAAGCCAAGTAGTTTAGAAACGTAGAATAAAGTCTCCTTCCGAAAAAGCAAAATTACCCCACCCGCAATCAACACAATTGGAGAGAGATATTTTCCAACTCCAAACATCCAGCCAGCCAGCGAATTTAAAAACTTTCCCAGAATTCCAGCCTCCACCATTTTGGCCTCAGATAAAAAACCTAATACAAACAAAACCGCCAGCAAGAAAAGGAAAATAGCTACTACCCCACGCTTAACATCACCACTAACAATTGCTTCTGGTTGCTCTTTTACTAATTCCTGTTGCTTTTTTTTATTTTTTCCCATAGATAGTGCTGAAGATTAAATGACCCAGGGTCATCAAACTTTCAGCTAGTGCTAATAATAGATAATTAGTTTAGCTTAAAGCTGGCTCATTTTTCCGTAACCTGATCTTCCATGACTTAAGCCACTTCGCACCTATTTTAACACATCTTATCCCTTCCAGCTAGCAAATCAACAGCCATCCCTTCGCTTTACAATTTTAACCAAGCTAAGCGGATGACCTTTATCAGCGAAACTAAGCCTGCCAACAACTACCTTGCTCATGTTCAATTTTTAAGGTACTTTTTTTCAAAAATAACACTTTTTCAAAAATAAATTGTTGCCGCTGCTCAATCAGCTCCACCCATTGACGGTAATCTTGTTTAAGTTTAAACGTCTTAGCGTGCCTTGTCGCCATACTTAAGCCTAGCTTCTTTAAAGTCTCAATCCGCGCTAAAACTAGGCGATAGACTTTTGCTTTTTTATTTTCATATTGCCAGATAGTTAAGAGACCGGAAACGTAAATCCCGCCAACAAGCCCCAATAATATTTTTAGCAATAAAATAAACATATCAGCAAATATTTTAAAACTTATCTTCCCATTTACTAGTTACCAATTACTGATTACTAGTTACTAACCTACAAGCTCACGAACTTGACTGGTAAAACTTTCTTAAAGATTCCAGCTACAAAAATTACGTCTGCCTCGGAAATGTAGATGGGATGATGCGTTTCATTGGTCGAACGAGGGAAGAGACCCACAATACCTTTGCCCATATTCTTATAGCGCTTAATGGTCGCCATCCCGTTAATTACCGCCACAACAATTTTACCTTCAAATTCAGCCTGCGCTTGAGCTTTTTCAAAAATAACATAGTCGCCATCATCGATGCCCTCTTTATTCATCGAATCGCCTAAGGCTTTTACCGCAAACAAATGCTCTGGATCGGTTTTATGAAAAAGACTTTTTGAAATTTGGAGAAAATCATCCGCCATATCATCCGCATAAGCTAATGCCTCGCCACAAGAAGCCAAGCCATAAAGGGGAATTGAAAAAATATTTTGCGCGTCGCCATAGCTTTCGTTTTCAACCAGGAAAAGCTGGCGATTCTTATCGCGCGTGATTAACTCTTTTTTCTCTAATGATTCAACTACCTGCATTACTGACTTCATACTGTCCTTAATTCCCCTGGCTGCTAAAAATTTCTGCAACCGATAACTGGTCGGATTTTCTTTTTTCTGATCAATCAACTCTCGCAGAGATTTGATAATCAAATTTTGTTTAGCGGTTAGTTTCATAGCCCCTACAAAATTACAAAGCTGTACAAATTTACAAATATACAAAAAAGTAATTTTAAATTAAGAATTATTTATTATCTTTTAATTTTAAAACCAATTGGAGCGTTCTTTTCAATTTCCTTCTCCTGCAAATTGCTTTCTAAAAGATTCCTTAACGTATCAAACACGGCCTTAAATCTTTTATCATATTTTCTTTCCATTTCTTCAATCCTAGTTCTCAACTCTTTATTACTGATAATCATTTCGCGAAGTTTTACAAAAGTTCGAATAATCTGCACATTAACCTCAATCGCTCTCTTGCTTTTCAACACTCCAGCTAACATCGCCACACCCTGCTCAGTAAATGCAAAAGGCAAATACTTAGCATATTGACCTTTTTCTAAGGTGCCAAATTGGTGCCTTAGAATTTTAGTTTCCTCAATGCCCAATTGAAACATAAAATCCCCTGGGAATCTTTCAATATTTCGCCTAACTGCTCTTTTTAAGGTTTTAGTTTCCACTCCATACAGCACAGCCAAATCCTTATCAAGCATAACTTTTTTGCTCCGAATCAAACAAATCTTTTGCTCAATTATTTCCTGGGGAACAATTGAATTTTCTTTTTTAATTTCTTTTGTTTTCATCTTTTTAAAGAATTAAAAAAAAGCTTGAAAATTGAAAATTGATCATTGAAAATTATCTTACAATGTCATTCTATCACTCCTTTGTTACCACTGCAAGGGGAGGCTGTGGATAAAGTACTCTGCGAAAAAACTTTTCTTCACTCCGCCCTCTGAAAGTCTTTCGTCATCCATCACGAAACCTTTCACAATATATTCTCTCAATTTCTGCGTTGCCCAAATGCGAAACTGCGTGCCTCGCAAAGATTTAACTCGATAACCCACCGAGATGATCACATCGAGATCGTAGTGCATAGTTTCATACCTTTTACCATCAGAAGCAGTTATCCGGAAATTCCGGATAACTGAATTTGGCTCTAGCTCACCATCTTCAAACACATTCTGGATATGCTCATTTATAGTTCGCACATCCTTATCAAAAAGCTCCGCCATTTGTTTTTGCGAAAGCCAAACAGTTTCGCCCTCCAGGTTCACTTCAATCTCCGTTCTGCCATCCTCGGTTTTATAGAGAATTATTTTGTTGTTCGCGTTGTCTTCTTTCATTTTGTTTTTTAGGACTAATTAAAAATATGTAAGGATAAAAATGGCGATTTGGAGTACAATAGAAGACATAATTGTAAATCATCTATTATGCTGAATAAAAAAAGTGTCCAAAATGTAAAAAAGTATGTGCAGTAAAGAACGGAAAGTTT
>CAIPMZ010000089.1 GCA_903866285.1 uncultured bacterium | reverse complement strand
TTGTTTAATAATTTTAAAAAATAGGTCTATTTAGGAAAATCGCCCTTTAAGCTCATAAGAGGATTGGAATATACTGGATTAGAAGAAAAGCGCGAGCTAATAACTAAGAGGTAAGAAAAACTCATCACCGCTATAATCGCAAGGGCGAACTTTTCCTGAAAGTATTTTTTCATTAGAAAAAACATAAGCGGAATCGCCAGGATAGCTGATAATAAACTCGGATAGGCCATCTTGTCAGGGTAATTCCCAAAAAGCTTAGCTGAGATATATGAAAAATAATAGTAAATTGAACCTAATTTAAAAGTTGTCGTTCCCGCTTTTGGTCCAAGCAAGGGCAACGGCTCCTTATTTTCCAAGGCGGCACTGACAATACCGGCATCTCTTGCTTGATCGACGCTAAAGCGCATCCAAGCGTGAAATTGATATGTCCTCAAAAAGATACCAACAATTAAGATTAAGAAAAAAATCACGGCAACTTTTTCGTGTTGGCTTACTTTTTTAAATAGCTTCATTTTTATTTTTCAAAAGATAAAATTAAACCTGGCGCTTACTTTTTAGATACATCGGCAAAGCCACGAAACTGACCAGCATCTGGAGGACTCGACTGATAATTGCGATAGTCACGACGGCCGAAGCACTGACTCCGAAAAGGCCAAAGAAAGTTACGTACGCCCATTCCTTAATTCCGATATTATTAACACTCACCGGAATAGAAGAAACGATACTAACTGAAAAGATAACCGTTAGATAATTTAGTAAACTTAGTTGAATACCCAGCGCTGAAAAAAGTACATAGTTAACTAGCGCCAACCCAATTAGCCCATAGCCAACTGAAAGCCATAAAGCTTTTTTTAAGGCAACACTTCCCTGATATTGTCCAAAATCTTTAATCACTTCTAAAATCTTTTTCGGCGTAAATTTAGCTAGCAATTTCCAGAAGGGCAGTTTAACCACCAAGCCCGTGGCTAGCACGCCGAGTAAAACTACCAAGGCAATCCCCGCAATAAGCAGCAGTGGCCGATGTTCTATTACAACGCGCCAATTTAAGACCGCAAAAAAAACCGATAAAATCATCGCACCCAATAAGCCCGTTACGCGATCCATCATGACTGTCGAAGTTGCTGCGATATATTTTCGCTCTGGTTTGCCAATTTGATAAGCCCGATAAGTATCGCCCCCAATAAAAGAAGGCAAAAAGTTATTTAAAAATGTACCGGTTAAATATAGTTGAAAATATTTTTTCAGCGGAAAATTAAAGCCCTTGGCTCGCGCAAGCATTTCCCATTTATAGGCTGAAATTACCATCCCTAAAAGTAGCACCGCTACATATAAAACTATCTGCCACCAAGCAATTTGCAAAGCATGATTTAAAACCTCTCCCCACTTTATTTTCAGCACCAACCAAGCGATAAAAAAAAGACTCACCGTCAATTTCAGTAAAAACTTAAAAATTTTATTTTTAGAAAAAATCAGCATATTTTTGTATTTTGCATTTCACATTTATCTCCGCACATTGTACACCTTGCCATTCCCGCGCCCGCCTGCAACGATGTAGTACTTCGGGCAGGTAGGCAGGCTGTTTTCACGGGAATGACATAGCCTGTGTTAAATCAATTTGGTATTAGACATTAGGAATTAGGAATTTTTTTAGCCTATTTTCCTTCACGAATTTTCCTTAAATTGATCGTCTTTTCATATAAATCAACATACTGCCCAGCCACCTTTCCCCAACTAAGTTCCTCCGCCATCAGCCGACTAGTAACGCCCATCCTTTTTTCCAGCTCGCGATCAAGCATAATTTTTTCAATTTTTTCGACCAGATCATTGGAATCTTTCATTTTTACGATTAAGCCATTTTGACCATCCCTTACCATTTCTTTAGTCCCGCCCGTATCAGTTGCGACAATTGGCAGTCCACAAGCCAGGGCTTCAAGCATTGTATTACTCATCCCTTCGTTTAAAGAAGGAAGCACAAAAACGTTAGCCTTTTGGTAATATTCCCGCACTTTAGCGTGCGGAACCGCGCCCAGGAAAACAACTTTGTCCTCTAGCCCCAATCCTTGGACTAGTTGCTGAAGCGATTTTAATTCGTTTCCTTCGCCAGCAATAAGCATTCTAACTTGAGCATAGCGACTCGCTAGAATTTTAAACGCTTGCACTAAAAAACGAATACCCTTGCGTGGCGTAACTCGAGAAATGCAAACGATCTGAAATTGATCTGGGTTAACTTTGCTGTGATCAGGAAAAAATTCTTCAATGTTTATCCCATTAAGAATCACACCAATCTCTTTTTGAGGCGCTGACTGTAGGGCTAATTGTTTAAGCCCATCGCTATTAGCAATTACAAAATAAGCTTGCTTCCAAATAAGTTTAATAATTGGGGTAATAAATTTATACAGTAAGCCAAAACGCTCGCTATAGCCCGGCACGTCACTGCCCCGCAAGGAAATGATGTAAGGGAGTTTAAATTCCCATTTGAGTAGCAAGGAAATAAATCCGCACGGCACTGCGAAAAAAGAATGGGTTAAATCATATTGTTTTTCACTGGCTAATTTTCGACCGTATTTATAGGATTCCCAACTATATTTCAGCATTTCCTTTTTCGTTTGGAAATGAATGTTCTCCTGGTTTTTACCAATCGGCAAACGATGCACAACCACACTCCCTCCAAAGTTTTCGCGGTGGAATTTTTCATCAAAAGACGCCGTCACAAAATCCACTTCCACGCCAGGCATCTTAGCGTATTCTCTCAGCAAATAAGCAGAAGCGTTACCCGCTCCCCCACCCAACGGCGGAAATTCATAATTAAAAAAAAGTATTCTCATAGTAGTTATAAAGTTCTTAAAGTTTGTAAAGTTTTTAAAGTCTTATTGAATACAAATTCTGAGTATCTCTAACAAATCTTTTTTATTAAGCTCGATAACATTTTTGAAATTTCAAGAGTCTGATTATATGTCTTTTCGAATTCAGTCTTATCTATATACTTCAAATCGACCGCCAAATAAAGCATCGATCTAACTTCGGCGCAAGAACCCTTTGCTATATACAAAAATTTCACAAATTCCTTATTTCCCTTTCTCTCATATCCTTCAGCTATATTATTCATGACTGAAACCGCAGCCCTACAAATTTGATCCCTGAAAGAAAAGTCTCTACTATTATTAAATGCTTTATAGCTGTCCAAAACAAGAATTCTTGATTTTTGCCAAACAAGCATATCTTCAAAGCTCTCAAATTTTGCCATTTTTTTATTTTCCTGTTCAAAATTTACAATTCTGAAGACTCTATAGCCTCACAGCTTTATAAATCTAAAAACCTTATGAGTTCAAAGCCTTATGAACTTTATGAACTTTATAACCTTATGAACTATTTTATCTTCCAATTGAATTATAATCAAAACCTAAGCCTTGCATTTTCTTTGGTTCATATAAGAGGCGACCGTCGAAAATCAGGGGGGTTTTTAGGAGCTTTTTAATTTCGGTAAAATCAGGCGTGCGGAATTCTTTCCATTCCGTAACAACTAGCATTGCATCAGCATCTTTTAAAGCTTCATATTTATTTTCAAAATAAGCAATGCTTGAATTAGCGCCAAAATATTCTGGCGTGGCCGCCATTTTCATTGACTCGGGATCATGCGCTTGAATTTTTGCGCCTCGGCCAATAAGCTCATTTAAAATCGTAAGCGAGGAAGATTCGCGCATATCATCCGTGCCGGCCTTAAAAGCCAGGCCCCACACGCCAAAAACTTTTCCACTTAAGTCCTGCCCCAATTTATCAATGACCATCTGCGATAAAACAAATTTCTGCTGCTCATTAGTTTCTAAAGTTTGGCGGAGCATTTGAGCATCATAGCCAAAATCCTTAGCGGTCTTTACTAAAGCTTTGACATCTTTCGGGAAACAAGAACCGCCAAAACCAGGACCCGCATACATAAAAGCTTCTCCAATCCGCGGATCAGCGCCCATTGCTTTACGCACATTATCAAAATCAGCCCCCGTTTTTGAACAAATATTGGCTAGCTCATTATTGACTGAAATTTTAGCAGCCAGAAAACAATTTGAAGCATATTTGACAATTTCCGCCGTTTTTGGATCCATTGCGAAAAATCTACTCTCGCGACGGGTAAAGGGTTCGTAAAGTTCTCGCATTATCTCAATAACTCTTGGCTCATCGGCTCCGATCACAATCCGACTAGGCTCTAGGAAATCTTTGACCGCTGTGCCTTGCGCTAAAAACTCTGGATTGCTAACGACGTGAAAAGGAATTTTAACTCCCCGGCTTTGCAGTTCTTGGGCAATATGCTGACGAACTTTCTCAGCCGTCCCAACTGGTACCGTTGATTTATCGACGACGATAATTTCGTGATCCAGCGACTTTCCGATTGAGGTTGCGACACCCAGGACGTGACTTAAATCAGCGCTTCCATCTTCATTAGGCGGCGTTCCAACCGCGATAAAAAGAATATCGCTTTTTTTAACTGCAGCTTCTAAGTCGGTCGTAAAGGTTAGCGTTTTATTTTTTAGATTTCGCAGGACCAATTCATCTAAACCTTTTTCATGCAGTGGCGCTTTACCGGATTCGAATTGGGCAATTTTATTTTTATCTTTATCGACGCAAATAACCGTATTGCCCATTTCTGCAAAACACGCCCCCGTCACAGACCCCACATAGCCAGTGCCAATAACGCCAATTTTCATATTATTATATGGAGCATAGAACACATAACATGGAACAAAAAATTTCCACATTCATTGTTAATGCGATTGATTTTCAACCAAGGCATTTTACTAAGCTCCTCCGATAAATTTATTATTTTTTATATTTACTTACTTTATATTATCCCCTGTTACATGTTATGTGTTATATGTTCTATACCTTAACCACCTCTTTAATATTATAATTCATCCGTCTTTGATTTTTGTAATAAACTTTAAGCATAATATCAGCTAAAAGTCCGAAGACGAAGAGCTGGATTCCAACTAGGATTAAAAAGATTCCAACGAGTGGCCAAATTTTCTCGGATAGCGTAGCCCCAAAAAAAATCTTTTCGGTTGCCATCCAAGCTAAAATTCCAAAACCGATAATTGAAAAAACGATGCCGGTTCCCCCGAAAAGGTGGAGTGGTCGGTTCGAATATTTTCGCCAAAACCAAATTGAGAGCATATCTACAAAACCTTTCATCGCGCGCTTCCAGTTATATTTGGTCACCCCCGAGGTTCGAGGATGATGGCTAACCTTAACTTCCCCAACGCTATAGCCTTGCAGCTCTAACAGCGCAGGAATAAAGCGATGCATTTCGCCAAAAAGATCCATGTCTTCAAAACAACTTCGCTTGTAGGCTTTTAGCGAACAACCGCTATCGTGAATTTTGTCTTGAATTAAAATCTTGCGCAAAAGATTAGCTGTGCGGGAAAAGATTTTTTTACTTAGGCTATCTTTTCGCTTCCAACGCCAACCAGCCACCACGTCAAAACCTTCTTCGATTTTAGCCAGTAGTAATTTAATGTCAGCAGGATCATTTTGTAAATCTCCATCCATCATCACAATAATTTCACCTTTGGCTTGTTTAATCCCAGCGTCGAAAGAAGCGGTTTGGCCAAAATTCTTGCGAAATTTAATCAGCGTAAGTGGCGAAAGACCTTCGCAGTTCTCGACGGTCTTATCTTTAGAACCGTCATCAACGAAAATAATTTCGAAAGGCTTTCCAATTTCCTGACAAGCCTCTAAAATGCGACGATGTAGTTCCTTTACGTTACCTTCCTCATCATACAAAGGCACAACTACTGACATAAAAGGATTTTCATTCATACGTTTAAACGAAAAAATAATTAGATTACACCGTTAATTTTAGCTAATTTTCTTGAAAAAAGCAACCAACTACAACTTTCTTTTCCTGGTTACATACATTGGCCTCCTGATAACTTCTGTATGGATATTGGCCACGTAAAAAGAAATTAGCCCAATTGAAGTCAGCATAATTCCAACTAAAAACAAAATTAAAATTGCTAAATTTTCAGAATCGGAAAAAGTCGAGGCCAGGGGCAAATGCAGGAAATATTTTCCGAGTAAGATGTAAAAGCCAGAAACCCCAGCAATCAAGGTAATGACCGCCCCAAGATAACCTGCCAGCTTAAGTGGCATCAGGCTTAGCGAAACAAAGCTATTCATCGCCAAACCAAAAAGCTTCCAAAAACTATAGCTAGCCGTCCCGTTAACTCGGTCATTCGCCTCAAAATAAAGATAGTCGCGTCTAAAGCCGAGCCAATCAATTAAGGCTCGCGTCATCCGGTTTGTCTCAGAAAAACGGTTAAACTCCTCCACTACCTTTTTATCCAAGAGCCGGAAATCAGTCGCGTTTGGAACAATCCTGACGTCCGAAATACGATTAATTACAAAATAGAAAAAAGTCGAGCCCACTCTTTTTAAAATTGAATCGCTTTTATTCTTCTTTCGAATTCCCACCACCACCTCTGCTCCCGCTTGCCATTTTTCAAGAAACTGCGGAATCAACTCCACGGGATGTTGGAGGTCGCTATCAATCATCAAGCAAGCATCGGCTTGGCAGTTATTCAGGCCCGCCGTACTAGCAACTTCTTTACCAAAATTCCTCGAAAAATCCAGATATTTAACGTGTTCGTCAATTTCCGCTAATTTTTCAATTTCTCCCAGGGTATTATCGCAACTGCCGTCATTAATAAATAAAATTTCGAAAGCATAGCTATCGCGCAGGGGCGCAAAAACTTTTTTAAGCTCACCGTAAAGCAAGGGAATATTTTTTTCCTCGTTATAAGCCGGGACAACGATAAGAATTGACTGCATAAGTTAAAGTTATTTAGCCTTAATTAACGTATTTAAAGTATAGCATAAAGCTAGGCCCAGTAAAGGCATAATCATATAGACATATAAGCATATAAGCATATAAGCATATAAACATACAATCATATAAATATGTAAACATATAAACATGTAAACACTTGAGAACCAAGTAACTTTTAAGCGCTTGGAGATTTAGCTTAGTTACGATATAATTAAAGAAGTTTTAAAAAATATTTTTA
>CAIPMZ010000088.1 GCA_903866285.1 uncultured bacterium | reverse complement strand
TTGCAAATGTAAAGAAAGTTCAGGCGGCAATTAGTCAAAAGAAGCAGAAAAGTGGAAAGGCTTTCGTGGATAATTTAAATGCAGTCCTGACCACAACTAAATTTTCCTTGCCTTATCCAAAAGAAATTGTGGATGAATATCTTGCCAATGGTTTTGATAATATTTTTATCCGGCCCTTGAGCCCGCTTGGTTTGCAACGCAAGACGGTTGAGATCATTGGCTATAGCGCGGAAGAATTTATTGAATTTTACGAAAAGGCTTTGGATTATATTTTAGAATTAAATTTAAGCGGGACGCGTTTTTTTGAGCGGACAGCGGTGCTGGCGCTAAAGAAAATTTTAAATTATAGCGACGCCGCCTTCTACGAAATGCGTTCACCTTGTGGAGCCGGAATTGGTCAAATGGCCTTTGATTATAACGGGAATGTCTACACTTGTGATGAGGGACGCATGGTCGAAAGAATGGGGTATGATAATTTTAAATTAGGGAGTGTCCATAGTCATAAATACGAAGAAGTCGTGGATAATGAAGTAACTAGGACGATGTGCTTAGGTTCGGCGCTAGATAATCAGGCTGGCTGCAATGATTGTGTTTATAAACCATACTGCGGCATTTGTCCTTTGGCTAATTTTATCGAATATGGCACCATTTTTCCTCAAATACCCAACACCGATAAACACAAAATCAATAAAGCCCTTTTCGATTACCTTTTTACTAAAATTAGCGACGAAAAATATAAGGGTGTTTTTGAAAGTTGGCTTAAATAAGTTATGCGAAAAAGTTTAAATTATCAGGAGGTAGATCAAGCAGCCGATATTCCACAAATATTGAATATCTTTTTCCCTGGTAAGTGTAATCTTCAGTGCCGTTATTGCTTCGTGCATAAACAAAAAGAGGATTTTAATGAAATTGATGAGCACGCTATTAAGTCAGCCGTGGACATCTTCCTGAATTATCCTGGAAAAAAAAAGAGTTTGAGTTTTAATGGCGGTGAGCCTCTTTTGGAATGGGAACTAGTAAAAAATATTTATACTTATGCCGAAAAACAAGCGAGAAAAAAAGAGGTTCTTTTGGAGGGTGTGGTTGTCACTAACGGAACCTTGCTGAAACAGGAGCATGTGGAATTTTTTAAAAAATATAAGATCTCTTTCCGGATCAGCATTGATGGCGATAAAAAAACGCATGATAAAATGCGACCCTTTAAAATAAAGAATGGCAAATCTAGCTTCGAGGTTATTTTGCGCAATCTTCAAAAAATTAAATTCGGTTCGCTTCAGCTTTCAGCTTCCTTAGTCTTTGGACCCAAAACCGTAACTCAATTGCTGGATAATATAAAATTTTTGCAACAGCAGAATTTTAAATATGTCGATTTCTACCCCGAAATTTATACTACTTGGCGTAAGGAGGAATTAGTTATTTTAAAACAAGAGGCAAAAAAAATAGAGCAATATTACTTGCAACTTTTTAGCGTGAAAGGTAGAAAAACCTTTAGGCTTTCTATGGTGGATAAGCTTTTGGGAAGTTCCGGCTCTGGCAAGCAGGCAATTTGCGGAAAAATTCAAATAGACGCTATGGGTAACTTCTTTGCTTGCGATAAGGTTTTTTCCTTGCCAAAAGCAGTAAGAGGTGAATATTTGGTTGGAAATTCAAACGTAGGGGTGGATGAAAAAAAGCGTCTACAGTTTCTAAATAATTCTCGAAAGGAACTTCTGTCGGAAACAGGACTTAAATGCGAAACTTGCAAATTTAAACAACACTGCGCTTGCGCCATTGGGCACTATCTTTATAAGAAAAAGACTGCTTCTGCGGAGCGTGATTTCTGGCGTTCATTTTGCGCTGTTTCTAAGATTCTTCTTACTATGAATTCAAATATTATAAAAAGGCTTGAATACGATGAGTTTTTTGTGGTACTAAATCGCTTTTGACTTAATTTGCAACTAAGGCAATAATATGGTATTATTTTAAATAGCAAAAGTTAGCTTCTAAAATTTAATTAAAAATAATGATTATGAAAAAAGAATCAAAAAGAATCCCGCTCATTAAAAAGAACTTAAAAACTTTTCTCTTGAGTGAGGAAGGTAAGATGACTAAAAAGGATATCGTAAAAATGACAGCTGTGGTAATTGCGGTGGCTGGGGTTCTTAGCATATCTGCAAAGCCAACTGATAGTTTTGCGCAGTGTAATCATGGCTCACATGGCTCACATGGCTCACATGGCTCACATAGCTCGGGTGGTTGGTGTTAATTTACTTCTTTAAATATTAATCTACTATTAACTATGCCTTCAGAAAAAACAAAAAGAATTTATATCGTAGTTTTTATTATCGCGTTACTTATTTCCTTGGGATTATTCTTCTATTTTCTTATTTATCCTAATTTTGTCCAAAAAGAAATAATAACTGAAAATAACAATGTGCAGAATACTGTAATTACACCGGACGTTGTTAATTCTGGGAGTGTTGACGGTGAGCAACAATATGACTTGGTTGCCGGGGCGACACTTAATGATCTTGAAAACTGTCAGGCAGATCCGGAAGGAACATTTAAGCGGGAAAAAGTTTCAAGTCCTAGGCATGTTTTTTTCGCTGGCTTTCTAGCTCTTGCCAAGAAGGATTTAGCTGTTTGCGCGGAAACTGGTTCTAATAAGGATAGCGACGGATTTACTTGCGCTGAAAGATATTTATTGGGAACAACTCTTATGGATAGTAAGGGAAACTGTGCTAATATTGTAAATAAGGAGCTCTCGCTTTCTTGCCAGGCAATTCAGAAAAAAGATGCAGCTGTTTGTGCTCAGGTTTCTGACATAGTAAAGAAGGCAACTTGTGAAGCTATTGCGACTGGCGATAATACAAAGTGTAGTGGAGCCACAACTGAACAAGCGGGAAAGTGTGCAAATACTGTTAGCCTTGTGGGCGCCTTGAATGGGCATGATTTAAACTTGTGTGAACAAATTAGTAATTCTTTTCAGGGTGGAAGTTTAGAGAAAGCTTACTGTAAGATAGCACTTGCTCAAAATTCGCAAAAAGAATGGAATATTTTCTATGTAAATGAAGTTTGTTTGAAGAATTTTATTAATACTACGGGTCAAGATGTCTCTTCGTGTGAAAATATTCCAAATAAGGAAGCAGGCAACAAGAGCCTATATGCTGACTGTCTAGCACAGCTTAAATAGACTGGTAAATTGATAATATTCTTTGCGAAACTAGATGCTGTTATTATTTTACGATGGTCCTTATTTATCTAAAAAGTTAGTTAATGAAATTAAGGAAAGATGCCGCATGCCAAAGAATAGAGATTTTTTATTTAAATTGATTTCGAAAAAAATAGCTGATTCGGATTTTAGTGGGTATACCTTTCAATATCCGCCTCTTTTTTCATGGAAAGAAAAAGAGGCCGGGGAAAAAGTGCACAGTGCCTGGAGAAAAAAAATGGCTAAAAACAATAAATACCTCGGTCTTTATGTGCATATTCCTTTTTGCAAAACAAGATGCACTTATTGTCGTTATTTCTCTAAAAAGCTTGATAATAATAAGGAGCTCAATGATTTTTTGGGCTTTTTGAAGAAGGAAATTACTTTTCTCAGCCCTTATTTTAAAAAACAAAAAATACACACTTTGTATATTGGTGGCGGAACCCCCTCTATTTTGAGTGAGAGCCAGCTGAAGGTTTTTTTTGAGTTTCTTTATAAAAATTTTGATTTTGCTCAGTGTCGGCAAATTGTCTTTGAAGGAAATCCTGATTTACTGACGCTTGCGAAATTAAAGTTATTAAAAAAATATAAAGTCAATAGATTAACAATCGGTGTTCAGAGTTTAGATCAAAACGTGATTGAGCTTGCGAACAGATTTCAAACGAGTGGCTCTTTTCAGCGATGCATTAGAGATGCTAAACGAGTTGGGATTGAAACCATTAATGTTGATTTAATGGTTGGATTGCCACAGCAATCCGGTGACAGTTTTCTAAAAACCCTGGAGGAGGTTATTTCTTTTGATCCTGATATGGTTCATCTCCATCCATTTTTTCCAACAAACTTAACAACTTTCACGAAGGATAATCAAAAAGTTTCCTTCCAAGAAATAAAAAAAAGAGAAAAAATGAGTGAACTTGGGCAATTAATTTTAAAGAAAAGTGGTTATAATGAGAATGATTTTGACGCTAGCAGTAAGGGGAGTAAAGATATAAATTTTCAACTTTCAGATGCAATAGAGCATAATAGTTCTTTTCTGGGTCTTGGGCCAGGCGCTGTTTCTCATGTGGCCGGAAAGCTTAGATATGCTAATTATAATAACCTGGAAGCTTATTCAGAGGCCTTGAAAAAAAACAAATTACCGATTTTAGCTGCTTGTAGCTTAAAATCAAGAGAGGATATGATTTATTATGTTACAAGCTGCCTTCGGTATAGTAAGGTTGATAAGCAAAAATTTTCGGAGATATTTGGAAAAAATATCGATGAAATTTTTGCAAAGGAAATAGCGTATTTATTAAAAAGGAAGAAGATTGAAAATACAGCCGAATTTTTGTTGCCGAATTTTAAAAATTTAGGTGAATATACTGTTTTTTCTAAATATTTTTATGATGAAAAATTTATTATTTCACTTGAAGAAGAATTTTTTAATAACCAGAGATTTTTAAAAAATGAAGAAGCGGATGCTTTATTTATGGATTTAATATGAAAACAAAAACTTTTTTGAAAATTGACTTTTAATCTGATAATTAACAAGGGTGAAAATTAAATGCCAAAAAGTAATAAGGATGGAGGGATTCTCCAGGGAACTAAGCAAAACTTTAATAAGGAGGTTCATACTTTGCGCCTTTCCTTAACAACAAAGTGCACCCTTAATTGTCGGTATTGTTTTGTTGAGAAGGATGGTCGGGTTATCTCACTTGACTCAGCCAAGAAAATCCTGAGACTATTTCTAAGCTCACATGGCAAGGATAAAATGCTCATCATTTATGGCGGTGAGCCACTTTTATTTCTTGGGTTATTAAAGGAGATTGTAATTTTTTCAAAAAAAATAGCAAAAGAAAACAAAAAGAAGCTTATTATTTCAAATGGGACAAATGGGACGCTATTAGACAAACAAAATCTTGCTTTTTTAAGAAAGGAGGACGTAAAAATATCCATTTCAATCGATGGAAAAAAAGAAATACATAATAAAGCAAGAATCACGAGTGATCGAAAGGGTTCCTTTGATCTGGTCATTAAAAAAATACCCCTACTTTTGACAAGTATGGAGAAAAAAAATATCTGCGTGCTGTTTGGGGTGTTACCAACCTCAGTTGCGGAGCTTTTCGAAAACTTCTTGTACATAATTAAACTGGGTTTTGATAGTGTGAATATCGAACCGATTCAGAGCCCTCTTTTTAAGTGGACCGATAAGCAGCAAGCTTATTTTAAGTTTGAGATGAAGAAGGTTGTTAGTTTTGTTTACGAGAGTATTGAAAATAATGATTTTGTATTTTTAAATTCAGTAAATCGAGAGTTGAACGATAATGGAATGAGTAAGCTTTATGGGAAAACATTGTGCCCTTTTTATCAAAACTTAGAAGTTTATCCTGATGGAGAGCTAGCATTTTCACCTTTTTTAATAAATTCTCCCCAAAAAAAAGATTATATTATCGGAAACGCTAATAGCAATTTTTTAAAAAAGTATGAAATATGCCAATACGACTGCCAGTCAGCGAAGTGCCAGGAATGCCTTGATGATTATCGCGGGACAAGAAATGCCAAGAGAAATATCGCTGACGATGTAGTGAAGATGCGTAATGCCTACTCCATTTATCTTGCCAGGAAAATAAGGGAGAGCGTAAATACGCGAGCATCTTTTCGTCGATATGTGGGTCAAGCCAAGAAAAGAATTTTTGAATAAATTTATGAATTTAAAAAAAGCAAAGTATCTTATTGCATTGTTATCAGTAAAATGGGGAATTCCAGGCAGTGATTTTTTGATGGATTTATTAACTGGCTTATGGATGTCAGGGGATGGAAGGCAAGAATTTGAGTTTTCATTTATTGAGGGAGAGGAGCGAATAAGGTTTAATCATCTCTATCTCCAGGAATATAACGAGGAAAATAATTTTTTTGCAGAAAGAATAAAAAAAATTTCACTAGCTATGAAAATGATTAGCCAGGAAAATAAAGTGAAGGTTGAGAAAGATATTCTTTCAAAGTTGTTATTTTTTGTAGGAAGAAATAGGTGTTTTCCTCTGCAGTTTGGCTTAGCTTGTGATGTTACTGGAAATATTAAAATAAAATTGTATTTGGGCATAAATGGAAAAGATTTTCCATTGGATCTTTTTTTGGATACGCTTGGTTTTAAGTTGGAAAATAATAGGGAGGTTAAGTTAGATGCAATTGCTCTCGATTTTGTACCAAATGGAGAAGCCGCGTTAAAACTGTATCCTTTAAGCATGAAAGACAATGGAACCTTGTTAAGATTTACAAAAGAGGGGAAGATTGTTTCAAGAAAAGCTTGGTGCCGGATTCCAGGGGGAATTGAAATGGAGAAATTTATGAGAAAAAAGTTTATTGCGGTGCCTATTTTTTTGGAAAAAGATATTATTAAAAATAAAATGAAAGTCTCGTATTTGTGCACTGAAAATGGAAAAAAAAGTTTCTATTTTAGATAATTATCCCCAAGCTTAGTTGGATAGACAACTTGATTAAAATTAAAATTTATGCGAGATTATGAATACCTTTATTAGATTATACTCACTACACATTACCGATAAATGCAATTTACATTGCAAATATTGTTATGTAAAAAAAAGAGATCGAACAATGGCTTGGCAAATTGCTATGAAGGCTATCGACTTCGCTTTTTCCTCTGAAAATGTTAAAATAGGCGCAATAGGCATTTTTGGTGGAGAATCACTTATGGAATGGCGTTTGGTGGAAAGGATTGTAGTTTATGCTGAGAAGAAGTATAAAGTTAATAAATTTGATATTGCTACAAATGGTCTCTTGCTTACCAAGAAAAGATTGGAATATTTTGTCAGGCATAATATTTCTCCCTCGATCAGCATTGATGGAATAAGGGAGGCACAAGATGCTAATCGCGTGACCAGCAATGGGAAGGGAAGTTTCGATAAGCTCAGGGGGAAACTGGCATTGTTGGCAACTTATCGTAAGCTACTCAGAAAAATTGAAATAATAATCAGCATCAGCCCTGAAACCGTGAAATATTTAAGTGAATCAATAAATTATCTAGTAGCGCAGGGTTTCTATGGGAAAAATGTGCGTTTTAATCTTAGGCCCGCAATCAGTACAGAAAATAATTGGAATAGCGAGGCTACGCTAGAATTTGAAAAGCAGTTATTTCTTGTGGGTGATATTTTTATTAGAAATTATAAAAAGAAGAGATATCTCAATATATCTCCTCATGAAGACCAGCCAGCTGATTATTATCTACTTAAAGCGGCGAAGCTCAAAGATACCTTGAGTTGTAAGGCAGGGGAGGAACTTTTGGGGGTGGGTATTGATGGGAAGATATATCCCTGCTATGCTTTCGCTAGTTGTAATGAAGGCGGGAAAGAAGCTTTTTGTATGGGCAATGTAAATGTTGAAACAATCCAGCGCTTACTTGAAAGAGCGGATTTTTTCAAGAAGCAAAATAATAAATGCCTGAGTTGCCATTTCTGGAATTGGTCGAAAGGCGGCTCATTTAACGAACCGCTGGAGGTTTATCATGAGTTTTATAAAGCCTGGATTAAAGTTTCAAAATATGTCATTAAAAAAATTAAGTGCTAAAATTGATTACTTATTGACTCGCGCGAATTGTAGGAAAGCTGAGAAAATGAGGATAATGCTACTCCTGAAAGAGCTAGTTAAGGCTGATCTTAAAAATGAAACTCGTTTTGAATTTTCAGTTAAAGTAAAGAAAGCTGAGTTGGACAATTCCTTTAGAATTGTTAACTACGAGGGCAACAATAGGGATTCGCAGACTTATGAGCATAGAATTATTTTAATTAAAAGCTTATTAGCAAGCATTTGTCCAGATTTTAATTGTGAGCATATACTTAGTGTATTGAAAAAGGTTTACAGCGCACCTCTTTATATTGGGATTGAATATAATAACGGGGATATCTTCTTGAAACTTTATATAAATTTTTATGAACTAAATAAAAAAAACGTAAAAATAGCTTCAAATTTTTTAAAACTTTTCTTGCTTTATAATAAAATAGATATTCCAGTAAGAGATCAAGAGATAGTTTTGCTAGGTCTTTCCTTTGATAAAAATGGCCTCAGGGATGAATTTAAACTATACTATCCCTATAGCAAGAAGTCAGCCTTGAAGGTTAGTGGTTTTTCGAAAAAAGATATTGCTATTTTTAAATGGTTAAACGCTAAAAATAAACTGGATTATTTTGATGTAATGGAGCGTTATATTAAAAATAAATTAGTTTCTAAAAAAATAGAGGTTCATCCAGAAGTTAAGGCAAAATTTTTAGAAGCCTTCTCTGAGCTTAGCTGTGATAGCGCCTTGGTTGGCGTAGAAATTGCTAACCTGATTAATGGGGTTAATGGTGAGCTTGAGGTTATTGCAATAGAGCAGGGGGTCTTAACCTTTTACGTAACACTCCTGGGCAAGGAGGTTTAATTGAAAAAAAATTATCCAAAAAATATGAAAAAAGCTGATCTTAAAACTGGGTTTCTGTGCAATAATAATTGTCTTTTTTGCGTGCAAGGGCCAGAAAAAAAGAAATTTGGCAATAAAAGCACAAGTGAATTGATCGAGATTATTAAAAAGGCTAAGCGGGGTTGTGATACTATCGTTTTTACGGGTGGGGAGCCTACGATTAGAAAGGATTTAATTGAATTGGTGGCGGTGGCAAAAAAGGTTGGTTTTAAAACTATTCAAATTCAATCGAATGGTCGAATGTTTGTTTACGAGCAGTTTTGCAAAGATATAGTTAAGGCTGGGGCTAATGAGTTTGCCTTAGCGCTGCATGGACACACGGCGGAGCTCCATAATTATCTTACTGGCGCTGAAAGCTTTCGTCAGATTGTAGCTGGAATCAGGACACTAAAGAAGCTGCAGCAAAAAGTTATCACCAATACTGTGATTACGAAATCTAACTATCGACACTTGCCAGAAATTGCGAAGGTTTTAATTGGTCTGAATGTTGATCAGATTCAATTTGCTTTTGTGCACGCGGTGGGGGCTGCTGGAAATAACTTTGATTCAGTTGTGGCTAGGGCAGAAATGGTCGCCCCTTATCTGAAAAAGGCGATTGATATTGGCAGGGTGCTAAAGACAAGGGTCATGACAGAGGGACTACCTTTTTGTATTCTAAAGGGCTATGAAAGTAGTATTTCAGAAACTATAATGCCAGATATAAAGATTTTTGATCAAATCAACGTGATTGAAGATTATAAAAAAATGCGCATTAATGAGGATAAAGCTAAGGGCCCAAAATGTGAGCAATGTCTTTATAATAATATTTGCGAAGGTCCCTGGAAGGAATATCCCCAGGCTTTCGGTTGGGATGAATTTAAACCCGTGACAGGAAAAAAGTAAAAAATGGTTAAAGACCGAGAAACAATTAAAAAACTAGCCTCTCAACAAAAGCGGCACTGGGTGCGGATAACTCGCGCTTGTAATAACAGTTGTCTTTTTTGTCTGGATCGAGAAAATCAAAATGGTTCAATTTTTTCAATGGCAGCAATTGTCCTTGATTTAAAAAGGGGTCTTAGCGAGGGGATTAAACGGGTTGTTATTTCTGGCGGCGATCCAACTGTCCATCCCGAATTAGTTAAAATTATTAGCAAAGCCAAAGCCCTGGGTTATCAGCATGTCCAAATTATTACCAACGGGAGAATGTTGGCTTATAAGAAATTTGCAGCTGATTTAAAACAAGCTGGCTTGGATGAGGTAACCCTTTCGCTGCATAGTCACCTTGAAAAAGAGTTTGAGGAACTGACAGGAGTTCGGGGGAGTTATAAACAAGCGCTACAGGGATTGCTGAATGCTCAGCAGCAAGGATTTATCGTCAGTGTAGATATTGTGATCAATAAAATAAATTATAAAAAACTTAGAGAAACCCTCCAATTTTTTATCAAGCTCGGGGTTAGCGAATTTGATCTACTCTATCCAATTCCTTTTGGCAGTGCCTGGGAAAATCGAAAAAAACTTTTCTTTGCTCCTGAAAAAGCGCAAAAATATCTCAGTCGGGCTTTTGCACTTTCAAAAAACAAGGATTTATTTATTTGGACTAATCGCTTACCAGCGCAATATCTAGAAGGTTTTGAAGATCTCATTCAAGATCCAATTAAAATTAGCGACGAAGTGCTTGGAATGCAATCGGAATTTAAGCGTCTTATTGAAAAAGGTGTTCAGCTATTTTGCAAGGGAGAGCGCTGCCAGTATTGTTTTATGCAAAATTATTGTATTGATCTTGACGAATTATTGAAAAAGAAAAAAATAAATGGAAAGCTCGAACCCATTTGCTTGAAGACTGATTTAGTGAAAAAGAAAAAAAGTAGAATTTTTAAATTAGACAAAAATTTTACGCTGGAAAATTTTACGGATTTTTATCTTAAACATCGCTATTTTGTGAAAAGCCTGCGTTGTAAAAAGTGTAACTATGTAAAAGTTTGTGAAGGTGCTTGGATAGAGGATGTTAAGAAAAAGGGATTTTCGATAGTTAAGTCAGTAATTTAAATATGAAAACAAAAAAAACTGAAACCCTCCACGTAAGTGTTGGCTATACTTGTAATAACGCCTGTCTTTTTTGTATGGAATCTGATAAGGAGTTAAGGCGTCAGTTGGTGCAAAACTTTATCAAGACTGACCATATGTACCATGAAATGGACGAACATCAAAACATAAAAAAAATTGGCTTTGGCAGGGGTGAGCCAACGCTGAACCCTGAGTTACCAAGGTATATCGCCTACGCAAAGAAAAAAGGTTTTCTGGAAATAGCAGTTATTAGTAACGGACGGCAATATAGGGATAAAGAATTCTGTCGCAAACTTATTGAAAGTGGCGTTACGGAATTCATTGTTTCCCTGCACGGCCATACGCCGAAATTGCATGAAACGTTGACCCAAGGTAAGAAAAGTTTCCTGGAGACGACGCAAGGATTAAAGAATCTGTCCGAACTTAGGCGTGATTTTAAATTTCGCATTATTGTAAGTCACGTTGTTACAAAAGTGAATTATAAATTTATCGGGAATTTCCTTAAGCTTATGCAAAACTTTTCTATCGATGAGATTTTGCTAGGGGTGGTGAGGCCATATAATTGTGGTGGGATGAAAAACTTTTTTTTCGCGCTGATGCCGAGATATGGAGCGGTTGCAAAAAAAATGGAACAGCTTATTAAGAAAAATAGGGAATTGTTTTTCTCTAAGGATGATACTAAAAAACAATATGTAACTATTAATGATATCCCCATGTGTTCTTCCTGGCGCTTAATTGAGCTTATGGGAAATCGAAGAGCCTGGGTTTCTGGGAATGATGTTAAAGGTGAAGAATATGAAGACGAACTGCCGAAATGTAAGGAGGCCAAATGCCAAAGCTGTTTATACGGGAAGGTTTGTGGGGGGATATTTAAAAGTTATACTGATCATTATGGCTGGGATGAATTTGAGCCGATTACAAAATAATCAATAAATGATAATATTATGGCTAAATTGGGTTATCTTCAAGTAACACGGCAGTGCAATCAGCAGTGTATCATTTGCTCAAATCCGCCGACAGAAAAAAAACTTAGCTTGAAAAAGGCTAAAGAAAAAATTGATGAAATTAAAAGCGAAGGTGGGGAGGGGGTCATTATTACTGGGGGTGAGCCAACGCTCTACGAAAAACTGCCGGAACTAATTTCTTATGCGCATGAGCAAGGGGTTTTTTCTCGAATTATTACCAATGGTCAGAAAATGGCTGATTTTAAATATGCAAAATCCTTGAAAGACGCTGGCCTTCAGCATTTACATCTTTCAATTTATTCATATCGAAAAGATATTCAAGCTACTATCGCAAAGAAGGATGATTCCTTGGATAATATTCTGAGAACACTTAATAACTTGCAACAGCTCAAGGGCATCACGGTTGATATTAATATCACTATTAGCAAACTTAATGCAGATCATTTGTCAAGGACAGTGGCCTGGTTGGTTGTGCGGTATCCCTTTGTTCAGCATTTCGTTTTTAATAATCTAGATCCTTTTATGAACAGAGCTTCGGAAAATGCGCAGCAAGTTGTCCCGCGCTTACACGATTTTGAATTAGAATTGCATCGCGCCTTAAAAATTTTGACTGAAAAGCAGAAAACTTTTCGAGTCGAGCGTGTCCCGCTTTGCTACCTGGCTGGTTTTGAGTTCGCCTGCACTGAGACTAGAAAAATAGTTAAACAGGAAGGTAGAACAGTTTATTTTTTAGACCAAAAAGGTAAGAGTACCCAAAATGAATGGAAGAGTGAAAAGACTAAAAATTGCACCTTGTGTAGTCTTGATAATATTTGTGCTGGACTTTATGGTAGGGGGAATTATTATGCTGTTGCCGAGCTGGGTCCAGTTTTTGTTAGCAGGCGTGAGATTATTAAAAAAATAAAAAATGAAAAGTGAACTCTTGAATATTCTTTTTATTTCACTTATTAGCATCCTTAGTTTTTTTATAATTAGGGATGATTTTCAACATAGGAAAATAAAAAATAGACTCATTTTGATTGGGTTTTTTAGCGGTAGTCTCTTATTTTTAGTGGGCTTTTTATTTGGCCTTGTTCAACTTATTTACCTGCGAGATGTTTTAATAAATTTTTGTTTAGCGCTGACGGTGGCGTATCTATTTTGGCTGGCTGCTTTTTGGCCAGCTGGCGACGCTAAATTATTTGCTTTGTTTGCTTTTTTATTGCCGCTCCATTCCTATTGGAAAAGCTATGTACCATTCTTTCCGTCGATAGTGCTCTTGGCTAATATCTTTATTTGTGTCTATAGTATTTTGTTTTTACGCTCACTGGGCTATTTGGCTAGTCTCACTTGTAAAGAGGTAAAATTACTCTGTAGATTCCCCGGTAGACTTAAAGCTTTTTTTACGGTTAGTGTTTTTATAACCTTGATCAGGAAAATCAGGCCACTTGCTTTCGGTAGGAGCGTCCTGCTGATAGTTGGAACGTTAATTGTTATACCTTACCTTTTTAATTTAGGGCAGGGATCAATAACAACATCCTCATTAGTTGTCATTGGCTGGCTAGGCGCGATGCTTGTTATAAAAAAATATATTGCCGATAAAGAATTTTATGTTGAAACCATGGATGATTTAAAAGCTGGAACTCTGCCATTAATAACAGCAAAAGAAGCCAATTTTTTTTCGAAAGAATTTTTAAAAGAATTGGGCCCTTTAAGGGCTGAAGGGCTAGATGAGAGGCAGGTATTCCTTATCAAAAAGCGACTTAAATTAAAGGAGCTGAATAAGTTTAAACTTCAAAAAAATGAGCCTTTTTCACCCTGGATTGCGGTGGGGCTCATGGTTACTTTGTACTTAAATAATAACATTATTCAGTCAATTGGCCAGTTATTTGTGCAAGGGAGATAAGCTTTAACGTTTAGGGTCAACTGACTATTTTGTTTTTTAACTATTATTGTGCTATAATAAAGCTAACAAGTATTTTTTAATATCTTTTTAAACAATATAATTGTATGCAAAATAAAAAAGGGAATTTGATGCGCTGGATTTCGGGAATAAGCTTGTTTTTATTTTTTTTATTTTTCCATGTTGGCCAGCGTGATGCTGCCGCAAATTCGCTAGTGGGTGCAAGCATTTGTCCTCAAGATTCTACTATTACAGCTGGTGACTCTATCCCCGGCTTTACTTGGTCGAGTTCGGGTGCTGATCCAGGGGCGTGTACTACTGAATATTTGCCAGGACCTGAAACAATTACCTTAGCGGGAGGATCATGCACGCAAGATTGGCACGGAAGGAATATTTGCGCTAATGGAGCTACGCCAGCCGTAGTTTGCTCAGGGGGTTCTCGTAGAAGGAGTTGTACTTGTAGTTGCCCAAGTAGAACTGTTGTTTCTAATAATCAAAATACGCCTGTATTAGTGGGAGCTACGCCAGCAAGTACAACAACCTACAAAGTTACTTGCAGGCGAAGTGATGGAAGGAAGCGAAGTGATGGAAGTGACGGTGCTTACATCGCCACGGCGTGTAGTAAGGTGACGGTGAAGCCTTATGTGTGCGTGCCTGACTGTAGTCAACAAGGTAATTATTGTACGGGTGGGTCATACGTTAATAATTGTGGAACTCTCTGTGCCGGAACAAAAACTCTCGGCTATCAAGTGTCTAGCTATTCCTGCATCACACCTCCAGCAAATTGTCCTGCCTCTAAATGCAGTCAAAGGGTCTTGGTTGATTCTATCTGCACTGCAACTCGGGACTGCTTTAACCAATACGGCTCTTTCCAGACGGATACCTTGACCCCAGCTGATTGTGAGGCTCCTGGCATAGGTGTATCTTGTCCAACGGATGCGCTTTGCCAAGGTTGCCTGCTAAATGCTAATGGTTGGAGAGAAGTGCAACCGTAATTGACGAAATAAATTTGGCTTAAACGGAGTAGATTTCTTTGTTAGCTTGGTCGGGGGTTATAAAAAATAAAAAATAAAATTAAAAAATATGGAAAAAGCTTTTAAAAAAGGGAACTATCTAGTTGCAATCTGCTTGATTTTAAGTTTTACAATCATTTATTTTGTAAATAATTTTGTCAAGAAAAATCAAACAGTGACCAATGTCGCTCAGCCCAAGGATTTAGAAATAATTTCACCCATAGAGACTGGCGTTATTAAATCAAAAGTGGTCTCTCTTGGTGGAAAAGTGGTGGCTGTTGGCGAGGATGTCATTTCTATTCAAAATGAGGAGGCTGGCGAGGCTGAAGCAGGGGTGATAAAAGTAAGAATAGTTGGCGAGATTGTGAAGTACAGCGGCACTTATAATAAGCGGGGTGGTTTTGATGAAAAAGGCGCAGTGGAAATTAAGCTTGCGGATATAAAAATAGGGGATCGGATTAATATTGCTTTAACTAAACCAGTTAGCGCAACGGAACTTTATACCAATGTCCTTTCTTCTGGCGCTACCGCTGTGATGCCTGCCATGCCAGTCGGCACTAAGGCTTTTTAATTTTTTGCTTAAAAATTATTTTTAATAATACAAAAAAATGAAAAAAATATTAGCTAGTTTCTTTATCTTAATCTTCAGTTCTTTTGCCAGTAACGCTCAAGCGGCCTGCACCGCCCAACTACAAGCGGCCACTTACAATATAACGGATGTTGGTACGGTATACACGGAAGGTGACACGATAAAAACAGCCCTTTCTTTTAAATTTAATGACAGTGTTAGTATCACAACTGGACAGCCATTGCGCGTCGTTTTGGTGATGGACCGGTCTGGTTCAATGGACTGGGAAAAACCCCAGAAACTGGCGGAAGCTAAAAAAGCCCTTATTTCAGCTGTAAATAAAATAAAAAATGGAGCCTCAGGTAGTCAGGTTGCCCTCGTAAGTTACGCCTCAACAGTTACGATCGATAGCTACTTTACAAATAATTTCGATGGCGTGATTACGCAGATAAATAACCTGGTAGCCTATGGAGGTACCTCAATTGGTGGAGGTCTGGCGGCGGCTGGCGCTGGAATGGCAGTTGGTTCAGGGGTTATGGGATCGCTTGACCCTGACTCAACCTATAAGCGAGTCATTATTTTAGCTTCTGATGGACAGGAGAATGTATATCCGTCGATTGCTCAAGCGATTAATAAGATCCCTGCAGATGTGACAGTTTATTCGATTGGGATTGGCGGTGATGTAGATAATGACAAAATGGATAAAGTTAAAGACGCTGGGAGTAAAAAAGGAAAAAAATATTCCGTAGATAAGGTAGTTGACCTAACCTCGGTTTTGGATGGTATTATAACCATGGAGCAATCCGTTGGGGCCGATACACTCCAGGTGACCCTTGATAGACCTAATGATTCGGCTGTGGAAATAGCTAGTGCAACTGGCGGGGTTATCGCCGGAAATAAAAATTCAGTTACTTGGAATTTTGGCAAGGTGGAGAGTAATCAGAGCTTTTCATTGCCTTTGGAATTTTTAGCTAAGCAAGCAGGCGCTGGGATAATCCTCAATAATTCAGCGCTAAGTTTTTCCTATACGAGAGGGGGGGTAAACTGTAATTTGACGGCCAAGGTACTAGCGCAGGGGATTGATATTTTAGCTGCTCCTTCGAATTATTCGTGCAGCCAAGAGATTTTTGTATGCGCTGTAGATCAAGCCTGTAATTATACGCAAGATTCAACACCTGTGTGTGTTAAAACAACCAACGCCAAGACCCTAAGTAAAACTGAATATCCAGCTGCTGCTGTTTGTGAGGCTAAGGGTATTTGTGGAGCTACTATTAAGACTGTTTGTAATAATAACTGCGGCAGAAACATGGGCACTTGGAAAGAGATTGCACCTTATTAGGGGGAGGGTATGTGGCCATGCAAGCGTTAAAATAGCTAAACAAGGGGGAAGTTCCTCCTTGTTTTTTTTGTTGAAAATCTTGGCTTAGTTTTGGTTTTTTTATACCTGAGTGAAGCTTGTTGCTTAAAGGTTTTAATACTTATACGAAAGCAACTTAATTCGTGCTAGCGGGCGTTGGAGGCTTAGCCTCCTTGCAACTGGCAGTGATTTAATCCATTTCACCTTGTCAGGGATTTAGTCTCACTGCCTGAAGTAGCCTTAATTTAGTTAAGTCAGGCTTGCCTGCTTAAAAGACTAGCGTATTTTTTTCTGCTTAAATGTTTAGCTGTTTGTATGTTTAAATGACTAAAGGTTTAGCTGCATATACGCTGTGGATAACTGGAAAAAAAGGCTCAACTGAGCTCACTTGGCAAATATTTGACTTGTGGTATAATGGACTAACGATACACAAGATGTAGTGTAAAAACTTAAAAATTCATAAAATTGAAAGTTTATAAAGTTATAAGGTAAAGCTTAAAATAAGCCTTAAAAATGGAATTTTGAATTTAAAATTTTGAATTTAAATTGAGTCATTATTGAGTTTTGATTTAATTAGAAATTAGAAATTAGAAATTAGAAATTTAGTAATCTCATGCTTTGTCCCTATTGCACTAACACTGAAACAAAAGTTGTCGACTCGCGTGATACTAACGATGGGAAGGCAATTCGCAGACGCCGAGAATGCGAAAAATGCCAAGCTCGTTTTAGTACTTATGAGGAGATGGAAATAATGCGCCTTTCCGTAATTAAGCGGGATGGCAGTCGCCAAGAATATGATCGCAAGAAAATTGAAATCGGCTTCCATAAGGCTTTGGAAAAAAGGCCAGTCAGTGAAGAAAAAATCAATAAAGCGATTGGCGATATTGAATATGAAATTCAAGCCAAAGAAGGGAGCGAAATATCTAGCAAAGAAATTGGAAAATTGATCCTAGAGAAATTAAAGGAAATGGATGACGTCGGCTATTTGAGATTTGCCAGCGTCTATAAGTCCTTCAAATCAGCCGACAGTTTCCGGAAAGAAATGGAGAAGATGGAGGGAGCTTGAATTAAAAATTCCAAATGTCTAATGTCTAATGTCTAATAAAATCCAAAAAATATAATAAAGCTAAATTGAAAAAATTTAAATAGCATAAAGTTAATTCGTAGATTCGCACCTCATTCGTAGATTCGAATCGGTCTAAATTCTCGGGGGAGAAAACAATATGAAAAAACAAAAGAAAGCTGGGGTGAAAAAGATTAGTAAGTTGTTGGCTGTAAAAAAGGTGGCTAAAGTTCAGCCGAGAAAAAATAAGAGTTTAGTGACTAAATTAATTAAGCGAAGTGGTCGGGTTGTTCCCTTTGACCAGCAAAAGATTGCGATTGCTATAACAAAGGCTTTTGCCGCTACGGGAGAAGGTAGCCCGAAGGAAGCTCAGAAAGTCAGCGATAAAGTAGTCCAATTGCTGAACAAGAACTTTAAAAAAGGCTTCGTCCCCACGATTGAGGAGTTGCAAGATATTATCGAGCGCGTCTTGATGGTCCTCGATTACGAAGAAACAGCTAAAGCGTATATTCTTTATCGCGAACAACATCGTAAAATTCGCGCCGTGAAAGAATCGATTAGTGAAGCCGTAGATTTAGTAGATAGCTATATTAGTCGAGCGGATTGGCGAGTGAAAGAAAATTCAAATATGGAATTTTCGCTGCAGGGGCTTAATAACCATATTTTCTCAGTCGTTTCAGGAAAATATTGGATGGAAAAAGTTTATCCGAAAGAGATTAGAGAGGCGCATGAAGGCGGAGATCTGCATATTCACGATTTGCAACTTATTGCGGCTTACTGTTGTGGTTGGGATCTGCACGATTTATTAGTGAAAGGTTTCGGGGGAGTGCCTGGTAAGATTTCTAGTGCCCCACCAAAGCATTTTCGAGCAGCCTTGGGACAAGTAGTTAACTTTATCTATACTTTGCAAGGTGAAGCTAATGGGGCGCAAGCTTTTGCGAACTTTGACACTTTACTAGCACCTTTCATCCGTTACGATAAATTGAGCTATAAGGAAGTAAAGCAGGCAATGCAGGAATTTGTCTTTAATATGAATGTGCCAACTCGGGTTGGTTTCCAGACTCCTTTTTCTAATATTACCCTGGATTTACAAGTACCTAAAATTTATAAAGAGCAAGCAATCATTATCGGCGGAAAACCGCAAAAAGAAGTTTATGGCCAGTTTCAGGAAGAGATGAATATGATCAATAAAGCTTACGCTGAGGTGATGACTGCGGGCGATGCTCAGAATCGAGTTTTTACTTTTCCAATTCCAACTTATAACATTACCAAGGATTTTAATTGGGAAGATAAGGCCCTGAATCCAATTTGGGAAATGACTGCTAAATATGGGATGCCGTACTTTGCTAACTTTGTAAATTCGGATATGAGTCCAGATGATGCGCGCTCAATGTGTTGTCGCTTGCGGTTGGATAATCGCGAATTATATAAACGAGGCGGTGGTCTTTTTGGAGCTAATCCCATGACTGGTTCAATCGGGGTAGTGACGATTAATCTTCCGAGGGCGGGCTTTGTCGCCAAAACTAAAAAAGAGTTTTTGGATCAAGTTTATCATCTTATGGATTTAGCTAAAGAAAGTCTCGAAATTAAGCGGACTTTCGTGGAACGGCTAACGGATATCGGTCTTTATCCTTATTCTCGTTTTTATCTGCAGGATATTAAAAAGCGACGCGGGGCTTATTGGTCAAATCATTTTACCACGATTGGAATTATCGGGATGAATGAAGCACTACTAAATTTGCTAGGCGTGGATATTACAACAGAAAAAGGCAATAAATTTGCCGAAGAAGTTTTAGAGAAAATGCGAGATCGAATGGTGAAATATCAAAAAGAAACTGGTAGTTTATATAATCTGGAAGCTACGCCGGCTGAAGGCACGACCTATCGTTTGGCAAAATTAGATCAAAAGAAATATCCTGAAATTATTTTTGCCAATGACCAATCAGTAAAAGAAAAAGGTGGGGAGCCATATTATACAAACTCGTCTCATCTACCCGTGGGCTTTACGAGCGATATCTTTGAAGCTTTAGATTTGCAGGATAATTTGCAATCAAAATATACGGGCGGAACCGTGCTCCATGGATTTATCGGGGAAAAGATTAGTGACATCGAAACTGTAAAAAAATTGGTTAGAAAAATTGCAACCAATTATAAGTTACCCTATTTTACCTTCACGCCAACTTTCAGTGTATGTCCGGTGCATGGCTACATTTCCGGTGAAAAGCATATCTGTCCGAAGTGTGAAATAGAATTAGTTGCGCCTAAGTTTGAAACAGTAAAATAAATTTTTTCTGTCATCCTTAGCGAAAAACTTGTCAGCCTGAACTTGCCTGTCCGCCTTGGGAGGGTTTCAGGATCCTCGTACTAGTAAGCACAGTGAACTAAGGTACCCAGATGCTGAATCCGCCAGCTGGCGGACAACATGCCATTGAGTCCGTTTTCAATCAAACGCCGCAAGGCGATTAAAATAATTTAAATTAATAATAAAAAAATTTGCATTCTGCAGGAATAAGTAAAATTCGGCAGCTTGCAAAAAAAACAAAAATATGGAGAGTCACACTTGTCATGACTGTGGAAGCATTTTAACTTGCGGGACTGAATTCGTGCGTTTTGAAGGCGCCCTGGAAGGTAGCGATGCGCTTAAATGTCGAGAATGTTTCGATAAAAATCCAGCCTTGCAAAATTTCCAGGCTTGTGACGTTTATTCTCGTGTTGTGGGTTTTCATACCCCAGTTCGCCGTTGGAATAATGGAAAAGCTGCGGAATGGAACGATCGTAAAACTTACCAAGTAGATGGAACTTTCCAAGCAGCTTGCGCTAGCTGCTAATAGGGGTATACGTTTTTGAGGGCAGTGTAAACCTGAACTATTTTATTTTACGGACTAATTAAAAATATGTAAGGATAAAAATGGCGATTTGGAGTACAATAGAAGACATAATTGTAAATCATCTATTATGCTGAATAAAAAAAGT
>CAIPMZ010000087.1 GCA_903866285.1 uncultured bacterium | reverse complement strand
TTTAATTCTTTTTCGTATTGCCATTTCTCAAAGGAAAAATCTGCGCTCGCCGTAAAGGCAAAAGCCAAAAATAAAATTACAGCTAAACTTATTTTTTCAGTAGTTTTTTTCATAACTTAGCGTTTAAATTATTTTTTTAACAAGATCTTTATATTTTTGATACACGAAAGAAACCAACAGGAGCACCACCCCTAAACTCATTGAGGAGATAATCTGGTAAAGCCTGCCCAAGCTCCATAAATCCACAAAGAATAATTTTAAAATCGCCAGCGACAAAAGTGCCATTCCCCCGACCCGCACGCGCTTAGAAGCCCGCACCATCCCAAAGGCTACCAGGCCAATTGCATATAAGAGCCAGAAAATAGAGAGCGCGATACTGTTGCTACTTTTTAAATTAGTAATTTTCTCCTGCTCTTGTTTATACTCCTGGGTTTGATAAAAATTATTGTTAATTCTCGTCTTGTTTAAGGGATCGTTTAAGGGAGCGACAGGAATCTTTTCTCTCCTAATATTCCGCAAGCTAGAAACTGAAGATATTTCTCGATTATAAGAAGTATTAATTTCCTGGCTAACCGCAAATACGCTTACGAAGTTTGCTATGATAAAAAATAAAGTCATCAAGCTCTTTTTATTCACAAAGCCCGCTTTTTCATCAGCAAATGAGCGCACAGCATAAGCCATTAAATAAACGCAACCCACAAGAATAACCGCTGTTAAAAAAACGGGATTAAAAACGGATATTGAATATTGATTGTATTTAAAGCTATCTAGGAAAAAATATCTAAACAAAGTCAGCACGGTTACCACTACCGAAAAAATTACAAAGGAATTTTTCTTAAGTTTTGCGCCAATAACCATCAGGAGTAGGGCTTCGATTGCCCAACTAATTGTAATGGTGTTTTGTTTAAATTGAACTGGGATGGCTAGGGTAATAAAACCAACCGCTAAAAACGCCAAGAAAGTATAGAGATTTTCATCCTCAGGCGTAAAATTGCGAACCGCAAAAGCCCAAATAAAATAATAACCCGCTAAAATCAAAGCGAAAAAACCGACAAGAAAACCATAATTAAGGTATAGTAGCCCATAACTGGCTCCAAAATAAAAGAAGCCAGAAAAAAGCGTTAGCGCCTGTTCTATACCCGTCGAAGCTTCTTTTTTTATTAAATTATAAATTAAAGCCGAAAAAGAATACAGCAAGAAAAAGATCGTCAAGAAAAACATCGTCGAGCCAAGGGCCTGCTCAGTATAAAATTTCGCTGCCCAGGTTGAAAATAAAATAGCCGTGCCGATAAAACCAACCACATTCACCGCTCGCCAATTCTTAAACACGGCCACTGCCAGCACCGCCAAATCCAGTAGCACGATGTAGCTAAACAAAGCTATTTGATTATTTTGACCGTTCGCAGTCAGCAGGGGCGCCGCAAAAGCACCTGCCGTTGCAATGACCATCAAAGGAATGGCTTCGTAGCGGAAACTCAAGGCAATCCCAACTAGCGTAATCACCAGCATCGCGAAAAAGGCCGTAGCTGAACCAATCAAATGATAATAGTTAAAAGCCGAAAAAATCGAAAGATACATGACCGCCAAGCCAGCGCCAGAGATAGCCTGTCCGTACATTGCATATTTACGGATTGTTTTTTCACCGATACCCAAAAGTCCCAACCCAATCAAAAGTCCAATTAAGATTCTTCCCGTCTCACCAATCCAATCATTATCAAAAGCATATTTTAAGAAAAACGAAATACCTAAAACTAGCGCTGCAATTCCAATTCTCATAAATAGCGGTCCGGCGACGTTTTCTTCAAAAGTATTTTCATTTGTATTTTCAACGCGCTTGCTTGAAAGACTTTCAGCAGCCGCGGCCCTATCTTGCGCCTGCTCACTCTGCCCAAAACTTGGAGTAGGTGGTAGTGGAACCTCATATGCCAAATTTTGCGCTGGTAGCTGCTGAGCTGCAGGCAAAATATTTGCATTTTTCTCAAGCTGCCCAATGCGAATACCCTGATTTTCAATCTTTTTATCAAGGGAGAGCACCGCCTTTTGAATCAGCTCCAAACTTTGTCTGATTTCATCTTCTTGGGACATATTTTTTAAAAATTGCCAACCAGCCCACTTTCGAAAAAATTTCGCCCGTGGCAAGTAGCGCAATCCCATGCATCCTCAGATGCTTATTAATTAGTTATTACAATTTAAAACGCATGCTTACCAACATAAAAATAGCAACCGCGAGGACTATTAGAATTCCAAGAACAAAATCCGCGATCAAGCCATAAAAAAATAAACCTTCTTCTCCTAAAAAAATGCACTAGCGCAAAAATATACAACCCTAATGCTATTAAACCCCCAATAAATGGAATCAATCCAAAAACAAAACCTGACGCAAGTGCAACAAAAAAGCCGAACAAAAAATCGTTTCTCTTTTCCGCCGAAGTCGTATATATTTTAAAACTTTTAAAGTCAGTAAAGTTCGTCGGTGCCGCAGGATGGACAGCATCCTTGCTAATTATAAACTCATTCTTTTCGCCGTAAACAAAATTTACCGCATCTTGAATTTCTTGTGGCAAATGTCCAACGTTTACAAGTTGTTCAATCAAAACATCCCCTGGAAACTTATCCTTATTTTCTTTTAAATAATCAACCACGCCTTGATTCATACGCTTTTGTAACTTTAAAAATTAAAACACCAGACATTAGCTATTAGATATTAGACATTAGATATTTGTATTTTGCCTATTGGTTATTGATCTTTCCGCCTTGTCCGATTTGATCAAGCCTAACCGAAAGCAGTTTTGAAACTCCGTCTTCACCCATGGTCACCCCATAAAGCAAAGCTGCTTGGCGCATCGTTTCGCGGTTATGGGTAATGGAAATAAATTGGGTGCTGCCAGAAAGCTCTTGGAGGATTTTACTAAAACGCTGCGAATTAGCTTCGTCCAGGGCGGCTTCAACTTCATCTAAAATCGCAAATGGCGGTGGATTATGCGCGATAATCGCAAATAGCAAGGCTAGCGACGTCAGGGAACGTTCTCCACCCGAAAGCATTGAAAGGTTAGCGATTTTCTTCCCAGGCGGGCAAGCTAAAATTTCCACGCCAACCTCACTCTTTTTCTCTTGCATATCTTCCTGTTCAAGCTCGTCACCTTCAGTTTGATTTTTTTCATCTATCGCAATTCCACCTCGCACTGGCACTTTTATTTTATTGAGGCTTGCTTTTCCTCCTGCAAAAATAATTTGAAAATATTTCGTAAATTCTTTATTAATTTCTTCAAAAGCTTTCGCAAACTCTTCATTAATCCGATGCTCCATTTCTTTAATAATTTCTTCTAGCGAAATCAAAGCGTCCGCTAAATCCTTGAGTTCCTGCGTCAAAAAATCAAACCGCGCATTCGTTTCGCTATATTCCTCAACAATCATCGGATCAATTCCCCCGATCTGTTCCTGCTGAACTTTTAGTCGCGCAATTTCTCTTTCAATTTTATCCTTGTCCCAGCCAGAGGCTTGAACCCCAGGCTCATCAGCCTTGGGCTGAGGTCCGCCTTGGGCGGAAAAATCTCCATCTTTTTGGTTTTCCTGAATTTTTAGTAGCTCCGTTGGTTCAAGCCGAAGGGCGCTACGAATTTCTTGGGTTAAATCTTCTTCGCGAACTTCCACCCGCGCCAATTTTATTTTAGCTTCGTTGAATTGATCTTTTAGTAGATTCAGTTGTTCTTGTTTGACTCGCGACTCTCGCTCCACTTGAAAAAATCGTTCTCGCAGTTGGCGAGCTTTTTGCGCTTGCTGCTCGATTTCTTTTTCGACTTTTTCATATTCGGCTTTCATTTTCTGCTGATTTTCCTGAGCTGTTTTACCCTTTTGGGTTAGCTCTTCAATTCTCGCTTTAATTTCCGCCACTTCTTTGGAATTATCTTTTTGAATTGCCACCTCACCTTTGCCAGCGTCTTGATATAAATCGTAAAGTTGTTGCTGGATAGCGCGCGCATATTCTTTTATGTCCTGCAAATCATCCAGATTTTCCGCTCCTTCGACCGCCAAAATTAAACGCTCTTGCGCCTCACGGATGTGCTTGACTTTCGCTTGCACATATTTTAAATCAACCGGAATAATTTCAGTAGTCTTTTGACTAGCCAGTTTTTCTTTTTCGACGACAATACGGCCCTCGGCAATAATAATTTCGCGGTCAAACTCATTTAGCTTTTGGCGAATTTCAACTTTTTTTCGCTCCAAAGTTTGATCCTGCCCAGAATTTTCAACTTGGCTGGATTCTTGATTTAGCTCATCAGACATCTTATCTACCTCTCGCTGCATATTCATCATCGTTGCGCCTAGACTTTCTTTCTCGGCCGAAAATTTTTCGCGCTCGCCTTGAAAAGCTCGCCAAAGATGCGAAAAATATTTGGTTTGTTTTTCTTTCAGCTCCTCGGCCACAATTTTTCCTTGTTGCGCTTTTTCCGCTTGCCTTTTTAGCATCCTCAAATGCGGTTCGATTTCCCGAATCAGTCCCGCTGTCCGCTCCATATTTTCCCTAGTTGATTCCAACTTCTTTAAGGCTCTTTCTTTTTTAATTTGATATTGTTTAACTCCAGCCGCATCTTCCAGCACGCCTCGCCTTTCAATCGGATTAGCGCTAAGCAGCGCATCTGACATACCTTGATTTATCACCGAATAACTTTCTTTACCGACTCCCGCCCGCGCGAGCAGATCAGTCACATCTAAAAGACGCGAGCGACTGCCATTAATTAAATATTCCGACTCGCCCGAGCGGAAAAGTTTGCGAGTCAAAATAACTTCCGAAAATTCCAAAGGAATTCGTTTATCAGAGTTATCAAAAAAAAGTGAAACGCTGGCACTGGAAAGTCTAGCCTTACTACCGCTGCCGGCAAAAATGACATCTTCCGATTTTTTCCCTCGCAAATTTTTCATTGACTGCTCACCCATCGCCCATTTGATCGCATCCGAAACATTCGACTTACCCGAGCCGTTTGGCCCCACGATTGCCGTAATACCCTTGCCTTCGCTGTCACCGCGAAAATTCGCCGCCGGCAAAAATTCCAGCGTCGTCTTATTGGCAAACGATTTAAATCCGGTTATTTCAACTTTTTTTAGATACATGGGAAATTATGGAGAATGGAACATGGAACATAGAGCATGAGAAACGAAACAAAAAATGCATCCCATGCTATATGTTTCATGTTATATGTTTTATGATTTCATTATACTACGCTTTTGGGATTTTGGGAAAACTAGGGATAAATTGTTAGATTGTGACATTGATATATTATTAAAAATTTCCAGAAGCTTAACCCTTGGAGAATACTAAACCTTTTATTTCCGTCATCGCGATCCGCCCTGGGCGGAGTGGAAAATAAGTAGCTTGGCACCGCGCTGGATTGCTTCTCCGCCCAGGGCGGATCGCAAAGACAATGCGCTAGCTCTATTATTGCCTTATTTAAGCCATTTTATTCCAAAAATTCGCATCATTCATGTCTGCAAACGGAGCCATTTCCCATTTGCGGATGAGTTATGAAGAATCATGACTATCTGACAAAAAACTTTCGGGGCCTCTGTCGCTTCAAAGGTAAAAATTATTAGTGTTTACAGAAAAAAATATAAGTAAACACGAAACCGATCATGGAAAAAACTTCCCTCTGGTCGGTTTTTTCATTTCTAAAAATTCAGCAATCATAAAAAAACACGAAAAAATCGTGTTTTTTACTTACAAAAATTTCTTTTCGTACATTCGTAAAAGTTCGCCTGCCTGCCGGTAGGCAAGTAATTCGTAGAGATTTAACGACAAATATATTCCCCCATCTCCACCAAGCGATTGGAATAAGCCCATTCGTTGTCATACCAGCCGACAATTTTAACTAAATTTCCTTGCGACATGGTCAGCGGCAAATCCACGATTGCACTGAAGGGATTCATTTTGTAATCCATAGAAACCAGCTCTTTGGTGGTAGCATCCAAGATGCCTTTCATTGCGCCAGCTGCTTGTTCCACAAAAGCGGCATTGATTTCTTCCACGGTTTTTGGATTTTCCACCGTGCAGATAAAATCCACAATGGAAACTACTGGCGTTGGCACGCGTAGCGCAATCCCATCGAGTTTGCCTTTCAGATGCGGAATCACTTTCCCAACCGTCTTGGCAGCGCCAGTTGTCGTTGGAATGATTGAAAGCGCAGCCGCCCGCGCCCTTCGCAAATCGCGATGAGGCAGATCCAAAAGATTTTGATCATTAGTATAAGAATGCGTCGTGGTCATAAAACCTTTTTCAATTACGCAAAGGTCGTCCAAAACTTTAATCATTGGCGCCAAACAATTGGTCGTGCAAGAACCATTGGAAATAATCGCCTCACCCTTATAATCCTTTTCATTAACACCCAACAAATAAATCGAGGTGTCATCTTTCGGCGGCGCGCTCATGACAACTTTTTTAGCGCCAGCGTCGAGATGCTTTTGGGCCGAAGCTTGATCCAAAAAAATTCCCGTGCAATCTAAAACCACATCCACGCCCAGTTCGCCCCAAGGCAAATTAGCTGGATCTTTTTCGGAAAAATATTTTACGTTAACTCCATCGATAAGAAGCTCGCTATTCTCTTTATCAATTACGACTTCTTTTTGATAAACTCCATAAGCTGAATCGTACTTTAAAAGATGCGCACTAGTTTCGATGTCAGTCAGGTCATTAATCGCCACAACTTCCATACCTTCTTTTTCAAAAACAATTTTCATTGATGGTCGTCCAATCCGACCAAAACCGTTGATTGCTACTTTCAACATATTTTTTTATAAAAAAATTATTAATAATATTT
>CAIPMZ010000086.1 GCA_903866285.1 uncultured bacterium | reverse complement strand
TTGTCATAGGGTCTAACTTATGAAATTACCCAATATTCTAGCAGATTTTGCTCCTTCAAGCTCATCTTGCGTTGGAATGGGTACCTATTTCAAGCTCATGTTGCATTGGACTAGACTGGGAGTTTTTTTTATTCTTTTACTGTGATATAATCCCATTGTAATTTTGAATCAAATCGTATTCCGTGTTCCATGTTCCATGTTTCATGTTATATGACTTTAAATATGTCCATCTCTCTCTACCGAAAATACCGACCGCAAACTTTCTCAGATGTAATCGGTCAAAAACATATCGTGCAAACGCTTGCCAACTCGATTATTAGCGATCGGGTTGGGCATGCTTATCTTTTTACGGGCCCGCGCGGAACTGGCAAAACAACCTTGGCTCGCATTTTTGCCAGAGCTGTTAACTGTGCCAATCCGCAAGGTGCTAACCCCTGCCTGAAATGTGATATTTGTAAGAATATTACCGAAGGCCGGTCTTTGGATATTTTTGAAATTGACGCGGCTTCAAATACGGGCGTGGACAACATTCGCGAACTGCGCGAAAACGTCAAGTTCCCACCTTCCCACGCTAAATTTAAAGTCTATATTATTGACGAAGTCCACATGCTTTCGACTGGCGCTTTTAACGCGCTCCTAAAAACGCTCGAGGAGCCGCCAGCGCACGTAATTTTTATCCTAGCCACCACCGAAATTCATAAAGTCCCTGAGACGATTATTTCGCGTTGTCAGCGTTACGATTTCACCCGTCTTTCGCTGGAACACATTATCGAAAAACTTTCTACCATCGCCAGTAGCGAACATATTTCAATCGAAAAAGAAGCGCTCGAAATGATCGCGGTAGCTTCCGAAGGAGGGATGCGCGACGCTGAATCGCTTTTTGCGCAAGTGATCGCGTTTGAAGATAAAAATATTACTGGCGCCAAAGTCGAAGAGTTGCTCGGGACGACCAAGCGTCAATCCCTAGAAGCCCTCGCCACCCATCTTTTTTCTAAAAATACGACCGAGGCTATTGCTCTTATTAACCAACTCTCGCAAGATGGCTATGACCTGGACGTTTTTAATAAATCTTTTCTGAATTACCTGCGTCAAATCATGCTTGTAAGCGTCGACGAAAAATTAGCTAAACTTTTTTCCTTTGAGTTAACCAGCGAGCAATCCCAAGCCCTTTTGCTTCAAGCCAAAGGTAAGTCAGCCCAAGAAATTCTTTTTATTGTCCAGTGTTTTACAGAAATTGGCGGAAAAATTAAATCCGCTTTTATTCCCCAGCTACCCTTAGAGATGGCCATCATTAAAGCCACTGGCGGACCGCAAAAAATCAATCCAAGTCAACCACCCGTAGCAACTCAATCGGTCAATTCTCCCACCCCAACCCCCGCGCCAGCTCCAACTACGGCGCCAACGACTTTTACCCCGCCCAAAGTCATCCAGGCCCCAGAAAACGCCCCAACCTTGCCCCCAGAGCCTAAAAGCGCTCCCATAGCACCCCCGATTGAAAAACCTTTACCTGAGGCAAAAATTGAAATTACCAAAATCACCCAACCCGCAGAAATTAAAAATGAAGCCCAAATCGCCGATTCAAATTTTACTTTAAATGACGTCAAAAAGAACTGGGATCAGTTTATTAAGGAAACGAAAAAATTAAATCATTCCATCGCCGCCTTTCTCCAAAATTCCCAACCAATCTCCGCCGAATATGGCATCCTCACCATCGCCACCACCTTTAAATTTAACCAAGAAAAACTCAACGAGCACGCCAATAAATTGACAATGGAAAGCGTTTTTGCTAAAATTCTTGGGTTGCGCTTACTTATCAAAGTGGTCACGACTAAAGAAGCTGGGATCACTATTGCCTCCAGCCTCCGTCAACCCACTAATTCCAATAACGCACCCACCCCACCCTCCGAAACCAGTTCCCTGCTTTCAAATGCAATGAATATTTTAGGAGGAAATTTGGTAGAATAAGAAATAGTTTATAAAGTTTTTAAAGTTTATAAAGTTATAAAGTTGCATGAATCAATTCTTCATGTTTTTACTTTACAAACTTTGTAACTTTTTACTTTTAAACTTACGCTGGGGATTAGCCAAGCGGTAAGGCAACGGGTTTTGATCCCGTCATTCCGGGGGTTCGAATCCCTCATCCCCAACAAAATAATAAAAACAGGAGCGCATTAAAGCGCTCCTGTTTTTATTATTTTATTTGAAGTTGAGAGGGATTCGAACCGGCAGAAGTGAGTTAGAGAATTTTCAGCAGAAAATTGTCGCAACGAACGTCGACAAATGCGGATGAGCATTTGGCGCTGCCGCGGGCAAGGAATTTGTGAGTGTCGACGAACAAATGACGCGAAAATCCCTCATCCTTCAATACGAAAGCATTCAGCACCACCGCGGGCAAGGAGCAAACGAGTGTCGACGAGTGAGCGACGCGACGCTAGGATGAGGGATTCGAACCGACAGAAGCTAAGTTTGTAAAAACCTTATTTAAAGCCACTTTTCACTAGCTTAAACTTTTTCAAATGGACAAACTACTAACAATCA
>CAIPMZ010000085.1 GCA_903866285.1 uncultured bacterium | reverse complement strand
TTTATTATCTGTCAGATTTAAAATCAAGCAGAAAAAGCTTTTTGTCAATTCAGGTCCTCATCTCTTCAACTTCCTAAAACCACGCGGAGAATTTATGCCAGCTACCGAAAACGAAATTCCAGCAGAAGGTACTAGAATTTTAGCAGCAAGATTTACCACTGGAAGTCAAATTATCATCCTTCCCAAAGAAAGGCGGGCTGATACCAATCACCCCTTGCCAGCTTGCGAAAATTGTCCACCTTCAACACGCAAAGTGTGTGACTCACTCTTTAAGCAGGAGTGGATGCAAAAGCAAACGCAACTTTAACTTACAAAATTTGTAAAACACAAAGCCACTCCCAACCCAGGGCGTGGCTTTCTTTATTTTTAGCTATTTTTTCATCAATTTTTTAATAGACAAACCACTGACAATCAACTAGAATAACTATGCTATCTAAAATCAGCTTTTTAACAACAACCAGCTACAAAATACTAGCCAAACTTTTCCCAAATGCATTCAATCAGAAATTACCATGCCACACGAAAAAACCAGAAGGGACAAGGAGGTATCAGCCGCTCTGACTCTTGCCATATCTCAGAATCAGAAGCAAGCAGTTACTCTTTTAATTAAAACGGGTCACACTGAATATCGCGTAACCCTATTGGATGGAACAATCTTTATCGCCGATTCAGTAAGTTATAATGAGCAAGCGGGTGAGATTGCTTTTGTATTAAAAAAGCGTGTTAAAGTAAGAATCGCTAAAGAACCCGCAACTGCGGTCACGCCAAAAGAAACCTTCCTTGGGCTTGGAAATCTATTTAATGTTATAGCCGGAGCAATTAAGCAAGGTCTTGAATCTATTCAAACCTTTGCACAAAAGGGCATAACGACTTGCATTGAAGTAGTTGCGGAAATTTTTATTACCTCCTTAAAAATTGGGGATCAGTTTAATTCCCTAAACGAAGAAGCACTTGAGGAATTCTTTGGCTTCTGCGATGATCTTTCAAAAATCTGGGAACTACTTAGCGAGCAGCCCCCAGAGGCTGAATATTCATATGATTTGTTAGCCATTGACTTGGCCATCTTTGGGAAACATCACTTCTACTGAATGAGCGGAATTTATGAGTCTTTTTTCACAGTCCTACTTTGCGCGTCAAAGTAGGACTTATCCATTATCTAGCAAAAAAAGTTCGCCCCCACAAGCCACCTTCAAAAGTGGCTTTTATCTTATCGGCATAAAGTTCAGTACCATATTTTCAATGATAACTTGTTGCGAAAGATTATCACTTGATAGCTCAAATAATTTACCGTCAGCAATCCAAACGACACCAACTTTCTGCGTAACTGGCTCCCCTTGAATTTCTTTAGTGTATTCATAAAAAGTTTGCTTACGACTGGTAACTTTTTCCTCCCAGGAAAGTACCTTATCCTTATACGATCCACCAGCGGGTCCACCAGCTCCCGAAATAACGTAGTTTTTAAAATCAAAGTTTTCCGCAACAAAATCTCCCTTATTAACAGTCAAACTAACATAAGGAATTTTATTACTAATCAGAGTCAGCAAGGGATCAGTTGAGCTACTAACTGCGGCTGCATTCTCTCCGGCGTAAAGAAGAATCTTAGAAAGATTTGTCTCGCTGCTTTGAGAAACTGTCTTCCAATTATCTGGGAGTTTTATTTCAAAGGCTTCCTCTATATTATCATATAAGTTTTGCGCTACTGGTGTTTCTGGCTCTGGCTCTGGCGCCACCGGTTGAACTACGACAGGTTGCACTACTGGCGCTTGAGCTTTTTTAATAAATAGCGGCCTACTAACTATCCCAGCTACGGTGATAATTATAAAAATAACAAGCACCACGAGAATATTTCTTTTTTGATTATCCATTTTTTTTAAAATTATTATTTAATTTTTCTACACCCTAATTATACAAAATTAATCGCCTTTAAGCAAAAGTCTAAAATATTAAATTGCAGAAGCCCCCTTAAAATGTTAAGCTTCTAGCATAAACCTTTAGCTTTAAAATCTATGCCTCAAGATAAAAATAACCAAAACTTAGCCTTAGCACTAGCCATCCCGCTAGTTATCGTGGGAGCTTTTTTCTATCTTATCATCTCAAAACAAACTACCCCTAGCCAACCAGCGGAAGCCTCAGCGCCCCCAACCGCAATGGATATCTTCGCCCAATGCCTAAAGGATAGTGGCGCAAAATTCTATGGCGCTTCTTGGTGCTCCCATTGTCAAAATCAGAAAAAACTTTTCAGCAATTCTAAAAATCTTCCTTACATTGAATGTGCCGAAGCTGACAGCAATGGCCAAGCGCAAATTTGCGCCGACGCAAAAATCAAGGGTTATCCGACCTGGATTTTCGCTGACGGCTCAAGCCAAAGCGGCGAACTTTCTTTCGAAATCCTGAGCCAAAAAACTGGCTGCCAACTGCCCCAGTAAAATTATTTTTGGATATTTTTTTAGGGAAGCGTGTTACGCTTCCCTAATTAGTTATAAACAACAAAATGCCTATAAAAGTCCCACGTTAACAAGCATCCTTTTCACTGCTTGCTCGAGCCCACTTTTTAAAGCTATCACTTCAAGATCTTGACGATCCATAAGAGTCTTTAAATGTGGACTCGTCAAGGGACGATATGCCAAATTACATAAAGGAAGTTCGTCCAAAGGGATAGCGTCCACGATTGAATAAATTTTTTCCATCGCTAAAGATTTTATCTCTGGACGGACAGTCACGAGCTCACTGGAAAAAGTCTCGATTTCCTTACCATTCGACACGCCGACTGAGATGCCAGCACAATAGGTATAAAGACTACCAGCGACCAGCCATAGCACCCGCTTGATGTCTTCAGCAGTATCAAGACAAATCAATTCTTTATCTTGAAAGCCAGCAACCGAGTGAAACCCGAAAAATATCGCCCGCTTACCACTGCTAGAAGTTGCTATTTTCTCAAAAACCTTTCTGTTAGCAAGCGTCATCGCTTTTTGCTGAATACTCTTGTTCAAAGTTTTTTCATCTTCATTGAGATCATAAATATTTTGCATTATTATCTCAGGTGGGTTTAAAAAATTTTCACCTATCACCTCAAGAAATATCGGCGCTCTATTTGCACCAATAACAAAAACTGGAATATCAATTAAACTCATATTAACCCTCCTTGCTAAGTTTTGAAAATAAGAATAAAAATACTATTCCCAAAAAATCAGAAATTTTATTTTTTCATTTAATTTAAAAAGAACACCAAAAAACAATACCAAATTTCTTAGTAGTTGTAAAGCCTTAAAGAAGCTTATCTTAAAACCGTCTGTCCGCTTGTTTTCATGGTGACTGGAAATTCTTTAGCGGAAATTTTCCCATCCTGCGAATTTATTTCGACTTGGACCGCTAGGCCCTGCTGAGTCTGCGGGCTAAAGTATTGATCAAAGATAAAATTTCCCAACGAATAATAAATTAGCTTACCTTTATATTCCTCCTTGTCTTGAACTACGTGCGGATGAGAGCCAATAATTAAGTCGACGCCACTGTCAATAAAACTATGTGCTAGTTCCTTAATTTTAGCGTCTGACTGCCCAATAAATTCCGTTCCCCAGTGCGTATATAAGATAATTTGAGTAGCTTTCATTTTTTTCGCTTGCTCAAGATCAGCCAAGGTCTTACTTTTCGCCTCTTTTTCAAATTGATTAAAGCTAATAAAAACAAGCTTAACTTTATTTTTTTCCCAAACGACCAATCTTTTTTCGCCCGTTGGGTCGCCGAAAAAATCAATCTTATTATTTTTTAAATTTTCCTTAGTTTTTGAAAGTCCTGCTTCACCGAAATTTAAACTATGATTATTGCCGAGATTAACCAGCTTAATGTTTTGTTTGGCAAGCTCGCCAGCAACACTAGGGTCAAAAGTAAAAATATAATTATCCCGGGCGCCAATTTCGCTGTCTACACTGACCGAGGGATTATCCGTAATGGGCCCCTCTAGATTACTAACCACCAAATCATTTTTAGCTAGTAGGTCTTGGACGCCAGCAAAAATAAAACCGCCACCCCTTTTTTCGCTAACTTGTCTAATATAGCGGTCCAGCATAATATCACCCGTAAAAAGAATTTTAACTGAGCCTGCCACCTCAGCTGGCGCTGCTGCTTTAGCTATACCCACCGCTTTTTTCTCAACTACCACGTCAGTCTTAACATTTTCGAAAGAAGCTGTTTTCCTGCCCACCAAAAACAACCCAATCAGCACTAAACTAATCAGTAAAATGAGCAACGGAATTATTTTTCTGATTTTCTCATTTTCCATTCGAGTAGCTTAAATATAGCATCTTTTTCGCCCCACAAAAAGCCACCTTCTACAAAGTGGCTTTTTATATTTTGTATTTTGTATTATGTATTTTGTATATTGTATATTGTATTCTGTATATTTTATTCTGTATATTGTATATTGTATTCTGTATTTTCTGCATAATACATGATACATGATACATAATACATGCCGTAACTACGCCAATTCTTCCAACGCTTTCTTCAAATTTTCTGCCACTTGCACGCCAACGTATTCTTTGACAACTTTGCCGCCTTTGAAAATTTTCAGCGCTGGAATTGACATGATGCCATATTGCGAAGCAATAGAACCATTTTCATCCACGTTAAGTTTCCCAACTTTGGCTTTCTCTCCCATTTGCTCAGCCAATTCTTTAATGATTGGTCCCATCATTTGGCATGGCCCACACCAAGGTGCCCAAAAATCAACCAACACCGGCACATTTGCTTTAAGCACTTCTTGCTCAAAATTTTGATCTGTAAACTCAAGTTCTTTACTCATATTCATTTTGAATCATACGATGTCATCTTGAGCGTAACATAGTGAAGTCGAAAGATCTGAGCTCAGATTTCTCGATTTCATTAATTCTCCTATTGTCGAATTAATTTCACTCGAAATGACAAATGCATGAAAACTTTTTTATTAA
>CAIPMZ010000084.1 GCA_903866285.1 uncultured bacterium | reverse complement strand
GTAACTTTACCAGGGGTAGTCGCTTTGGAAAAATTATTTTCAATTACTAAATCTCGCAAAACAAAAATCCCAGAATCTTTACTGATTGGCAGAGCTCTTTCGCGGACTAACTTAAAGCCGTTATATTCTTTTGGGTTATGCGAAGCTGAAATTAGCACGCCACCGTCATAGTTATAGTGGGCAACGGCGAAATAAAAAGTTGGCGTTGACGCCAGCCCAATATCAATAACATTAACGCCCCCAGCGCAAAGTCCAGCGATAAGTTTTTCTTTCAGCATTGGGGAAGACAATCGCATATCGCAGCCCACGACAATTTCAAGTTCATTTTTCGCTGGCAATTCTCCTTTTCGTAGTTGACTATAGGCCAAGCCCAGTCGATAGGCCAGCTCTTCATCAAAATCAGTTCCGTAGATTCCTCGAATGTCATAAGCTTTGAAAATGTTTGGGTTCATAAAAAATCAATAGTCAATAATCAATGATCAATTTACAATAAATTTCCAAAGATTGGTTGTTGGAAAATTGAAAATTGATTGCCTGCCTGCCGGTAGGTAGAAAAATTGAAAACTGTGAATTGAAAATTAAATATTCTACAAGTAAATTCTAGCAAAAATCGGGATTTTATTCAAGGTGGACATTGGTGGCAAACTTTTTTAGTTCTTTTTTAAGGAGAGGATATTTTGAAAGAGATGGACTATTTTTTAGAAGCGCAAGGGCTTTTTGGCGGGAAATTTCGATGAGTTTAACGTTGCCGAGATGCTCCATGGCAATGTCTGGCAAGCCAGATTGACGCAGACCCAGAAATTCACCAGGGCCTCGCATTTTCAAATCAGCTTCGGCGATTTCAAAACCGCTGTTAGTTTTTTCTAAAGCGCCCAGTCTAGACTTTGCTTTAATGGTGTGACTGCCAGTTAGGAGGAAGCAGTAAGATTGTTGCTGGCTGCGTCCAACGCGACCGCGAAATTGATGCAGCTGCGAAAGGCCAAAACGCTCAGCATCTTCAATGATAATAACAGTGGCGTTAGGAATATCAATCCCAACTTCGACCACAGAAGTGGCTACCAAAATATTATATTTTTTATTTTTATAATCAGCCATTACCTGCTCTTTCTCTTTGGCTTTAAGCTTTCCGTGCAGAAGTCCCAAGGAAAGCTCGGGAAAAATATCCCGCGATAGTCGTTCGTGTTCAGCGGTAGCTGCTTTTAGTTCAACAAGTTTTTCCGACTCTTCAACTAGCGGGAAAATAATAAAAACTTGGCGACCGTCGGCAACTTGGCTCCTGACAAAATCATAAACCTCCGGGCGTTTATTGGGCGGAATTATTTTAGTAACAATTGGCAAGCGACCAACTGGCATTTCATCCAGCAGTGATAAGTCAAGATTGCCAAAATATGCCATCGTCAGGGTACGGGGGATCGGCGTGGCGGTCATGGTCAGCAAGTGCGGCATGAACGCAGACTTTTGCGGACTTGAGGCGGACTTATGCTGACCTGTGTGGATGAACCTTTCAATCGCAATATCATTTCTACCGAAATTAACCAAGAGGGCTAGTTTATATTTAGAGCCTTTTAAATAATGCCAAACCTGCTGAGTCTCAAATTTTCCAATAGAGGGTAGTGCTTTTAATTCTAAAATAATTTTATTTTCTATAATAAAATCTGGTCTATAAGTTCCAATTTTTTTATCATCATATTTTATAGCAATGGAAAGCTCTTTAGTAAAAGATAATTCAATTTTTTTGAATTCTTCGGCCAGTGCTTTTTGATAAATTATTTCTTTGTGTCCAAGACCAAGTTGTTTTTTTACATTAAAAACTGCCCCCCGTATTTTATAGGTGATATCTTCATAGAGAAGGTCAGTTTCTGTATTGGTCGGCGCTGGGTCTGCATTAGTCAGTGCATTGCGTTGCAAAAAAGCGCGTTGACCGACGCCGAAGCGATGTTGTTCGTCGATGATAACCAAGGCTAGCTTTCTAAATCGAATATCTTTCTGAATCAAGGCGTGAGTGCCTATTAAAATATCTATACGACCTTCTTTAGTTTCAGCTAATATCTCTGCTCTTTTTAATTTTGTGTTTTTAATGTTGGCTTTTAATTTTAAATTTGAAATTTGAAATTTTAAATTAGAGGCTTCTTGATAGGCGCTTGTCAATAATCCAATACGTATATTATAGGCAGAAAAAAGCTTGCTAATATTATCGTAGTGTTGTCTGGCTAAAACTTCGGTTGGGGCCATGAGAGCTGTTTGGAAGCTAGCCTCAGTCGTTTGTAAGGCTGCTAAGGCTGCCACAATGGTTTTGCCAGAGCCGACGTCACCATTAAGCAGGCGGTTCATAGGTCGGGCTTTTTCCAAATCTTTGAGAATTTCAAAAGACGCTTTGCGTTGAGCATTGGTCAAAGTGAAGGGAAGCGAAGCGGTGAACTTTTGAATAGTTTTTTCTTGAAAAGGAATTTTGACGGATGATTCTTTTTCCCAGTTGGCTTTGACTTTCAACGAGGCCAATTGCACTGTTAGCATATTTTGAAAGGCAAATCTTTTTTGGGCCAGCAAATACTGAGTTTCGTTTTGGGGAAAGTGGATATACTGCAAAGCGGTTTTAATGGACGGTAAATGTAATTCAGTCAGAATCTCAGTCGGAATTGGATCTGGGATTTCTAAATCAAGTTTAAAAATATTTTGCATTTGCCAACGAATCCATTTTGAGGTCAATCCTTCTGTTTCACTGTAAACAGGAACAAGTCGGCCGGTATTGGTCGGCTCACGAGAAGAAAGTTCCCAGGCCGGATTAGAGAAATAAAAACCGTTTTTATCCTCTAAAACCTTCCCAGCCAGGCGCACTCCTTTGCCAACCGTGAGCGAATCGCTAACGTACGGTTGGTTAAACCAGACTGCGCGCACACTACCCGTTTCGTCTGAAATATAACATTCTGTAATCAGCATTTTCTTTTTCCAAGTTCTGACTAGTTTGCTCTTGGAAATTTCGCCCATAATTGTGGCGGTCTGGCCACCAATAAGAGAGTCGATTTCAATGCGCTCGCTATAGTCCTCATAGCGGAAAGGGAAATGGAAAAGAAAATCTCCCACCGTAAATACGTTGATTTTCTTCAAAATTTCAACGTATTTTTCATTAATTCTCGGGATCAAGCCAATTTTAGTGCTGGAAATGTCCATACTTCAATTATACAGCCTCCAATAAAAAATACCACCGAATTGGTGGTATTTTTTAAAAAATGCATCCTTGGCCCGTTTCGACTCGTAGAGATAATGCTACTTATTGATGCGAGGCGAGCAGGAATCGGCCGCGCCTAAATTTTTGCCGTCGCAAAAATTTGTCTGGCCACCGCCTCGCATTTTTGTCTGCTGACAAAAATTGCTCCGGCGTTCGATTCCTGACGTGAGTGAAATCGTTCACTCACTCCTGCGCCCACAAATTTCATTTGTGTCCTTGGCAGGAATCGGCCGCGCCTAAATTTTTGCCGTCTCAAAAATTTGTCTGGCCACCGCCTCGCATTTTTGTCTGCTGACAAAAATTGCTCCGGCGTTCGATTCCTG
>CAIPMZ010000083.1 GCA_903866285.1 uncultured bacterium | reverse complement strand
TGTCATTCTGAGCGAAGTGAGTTCGACTATAGGAAGAATGAACGCAGTCGAAGAAGCTGAATTTCAATGGGTGCAGGCTGACAAATGCCGAGCTCAGACAAAAATTGCATTTTCCTCTTATTTAAAGCTAACTTATCATAGCAACAATTCAAAAATTAAGCCAGGGACCAGGAAATAAAAACAGCTTTACCTCAAAATACAAGGTAAAGCTGCAAAAACTAACACTGCTGAACTCAATAACTCCCCTTCTTGGGCAAGTTACAAACATCATAGAAATCGCATACAGCGCACTCAGAGCGAGGGCAATCCTTCTCTGTAACCTCCCTACTGAGAATATCTTCAACACTCGGGCTAAGCTCTCCCGTAAACCTAAGGCCGTTAACCCCTGGACTTCCTGTCTTTGGGATTTCGAGAGGCTTATATTCCCTAATTTTATCATTACGTGATCTGCAGCGGCAGCAAGTGCATCCTTTTTCAATTCCCACCCCATTCAGAGAAGTGCACTCGATTTGTTCAATCTTTCCTGTTAACATAAAAACCTCCCCACTTTAAGATTATGAAAAATAAAAGTTAATTAGCACTGCAGGATAAATTTATTCATCCACCCACATATTCCATTGTTGACTTATGCAGCGCCTCGATGACAGGCCTATTATTGAGCAGCTCCCGATACCTCCACTTCGAATCATTTATAATGAAACCATCCAGAAAAACTGTCAGCAGGTTGACGGCAGTCGCTAAGCCCTTAACGGAAACATCAATAAGCGCCATTACTAACGATTCAAAAATAGGTACCTCATCAGAAAATACAGGCATAAACACCCCCTCGCTTAAAAGTTAAAAAAATATTTTCACTACTTCTCTTTTTTATTCATTTTTAGAAAAAGAGTAATTCCTTTTGAATTCTTCAGCGAAATTAATTCTACTATTCACAGAATTCGCTCCGCCCTCGGCTAGATATTTTATCCAAGCCTTTTCCAATGCCTCGTTGCGGCGATTTTCAGCAAGCTCAGACATTTCCCTGCATCTTGCTATTACAAGCAAGCTACCTAGCTGTTCAATGTATTCTTCTTCTGGCATTTTTTCTTTTTTACCTATTGACGTCACTAGCCAATGCTAGTAACAAATTTTTAAAGACCAATTTATCCTAACACTTAATGAAAAAATAGTATCATCCCCTTAACAACCCGTCAAGACTACTTCTCGGTGCTTTATAGCACGTAAAAACTTTTTGCCTCTAATTTTTTATTTTGGTTGGGAAGGAGGGATTTCCGCATCGCTCGCTTGCCGTCGCAAGCTCACTCTTTGCCCTGGGCAGAGCTGAATGCTCGTATTCCTCGCATCCATCTACGCACGCTACGATATTATTCTGCTGAAAAATATCTTGCTTAGCTCCTGCCCGTTCGAATCCCTCTCAACTTCAATTAAAATAAAAAATAGGAACACTTTTGGGAGTGTTCCTATTTTTTATTTTGGTTGGGAAGGAGGGATTCGAACCCCCGATGACGGGACCAGAACCCGTTGCCTTACCGCTTGGCTACTTCCCAGAAAATGCGCACTGTATTATGTATTATGTATTATGTATGAAAAATACAAATCATATCAGACGAAGTACAGTATATCAGATTTAAAGAATAAATCAACCCGCCTCATCGGCGGGTTTAATGCATTACACATTATATACATTATACATCATACAAGATACTTTATACTAAATTTTCAGGTATCTCCTAATTGCAATCACGGCGCTGATTGTACCAAGCGCTACCCCGGAAAAAAGCAACAGGAAGAAAATAATGAAGAAATGACCAAGGTAAAAGTCTAGGATACTGCCCCCAGCGATACTGCCCCGGGTAATTGGAACTAAGAAATTAGAAGTAATAAAAAGCGCTATCATCACGCTAAACGCGGAAGACGCACCGTAAAAAACTCCCTCAAAAACAAATGGCATTCGAATATAAATATTAGAAGCTCCAACTAGTCGCATAATTTCAAATTCTTGCCTATGGGAATACATCGTCAGCCTAATCGCGTTAAAAGTAATTAGCACGCCAATAAAGATAAAAACAATCCCCAGAGTCATGCCAACTTGTTCAACTAGTTTAATAATCGTGTTAAGTCGACTAATCGCCGCCTTATTTTCTTCATAATCAATCCGACTAATATCCGAAGCGAAAGCTGATCCATTTATATCTTTCACGATGAGCTCGTATTGCTCGGGGCTTTTTGCTTTAATTACCAACGCTGGAAGTAGTGGATTTTCACCAATCTCTTCTAGCGCTTGACTGATCGAAGGATTATTATTACCGAGTTTTTTAAACTGCTCCAAAGCTTGTTCCTTAGAAACGAAATCAATCGATTTAACGCCTGCGAGCACGGTTAGTTTACCTCGAATTTCCTGAATTTTAGCTTCCTCTACATCAGCGTTAAAATAAACGCTTACGTTAATTTTAGCCTGAACGTTCTGACGCACAATTGTTGAAGCAACCCCCAAAATCATCGTGACACTAATAATATAAAGCGAAATAGCTAAAACACTAACCGTTGCAAAACTAAGCCAACCATTGCGATAGAAATTATCTAAACCCTCTTTAAATGTCCTTTTAAGTTTTGTAACTTTCATTCCCATAATAATATTTTTATGTTAAGCGTTAACTTTTGCACTCGAATATTTCCCTTTTTCATTATCTCGAATAATCCGACCATCATCAATTTCAACTACGCGCCTATTTAATTTATCAACAATAACTTTATTATGCGTTGCTAGCAAAATGGTTGTACCCAGACTGTTAATCTTCAAAAGCAGTTGAATAATTTCCCAAGTAGAAGTCGGGTCAAGGTTTCCCGTTGGCTCATCCGCAATAATAACCAGCGGATGATGCACGAGCGCTCGTGCCATACAAACGCGCTGTTGTTCGCCACCAGAAAGCTGACGCGGGTATTTCCCCATCTTACTGCTCATCCCAACAATATCTAAAATTTCTGGCACGCGCTCGGCAATGTCCTCATCAGATTCGCCCGCTACTTCTAAAGCGTAAGCGACGTTTTCATAAGCCGTCTTTTGGGGCAGTAATTTAAAATCTTGAAAAACCGTCCCCACGTTGCGACGATAAAAAGGTAAATGTTTTCGGTTAATCGAATCTAAGGAGCGCTCATTAAAAGAAACTACGCCCGCAGTTGGTTGTTCTTCAGCGTAAAGTAATTTCAGTAAGGTTGATTTTCCAGCGCCGCTGTGACCCACGATCGAGACAAACTCACCTTGCTCAATTGTCAGGTTAATTTCTTCCAAGGCAACAAAATCACCAGGATAAATTTTTGAGACATTTTCAAATTTTAACATAAAATCATTTGACCACTTAAACATTTAAACATGAAATCATCTTCATGCGCGCATCAACATCACATTATTATTATACACTATTTTTCATTTGCATGAAAGCGCAAATAAGCCTGCATAAATCCTTCAAGTTCTCCATCTAAAACTTTTTCCGCATCACTAGTTTCAAACTTTGTGCGATGGTCTTTAACCATTTTATACGGATGAATAACGTAAGACCTAATCTGACTTCCCCATTCCGCACTTTTGTACTCGCCTCGCAATTTCTGCTTTTCCGCCTCCTGGTCTTCTAAAAACTTTTTATGAATTCTAGCTTTTAAAACCTTCATCGCTTGCTCCTTATTTTGGAGCTGGCTACGTTCACTTTGACAAGTCACCACCAAGCCCGTGGGCAAATGGGTAATCCGCACCGCGCTATCGGTCGTGTTAACGTGTTGACCGCCAGCCCCAGAGGCGCGATATGTATCAATCACTAAATCTTGAGGATTAATAACGACCTGCGCAATTTCTTCAATAATTGGCAGAATTTCCACAATTGCAAAAGAAGTTTGGCGTAAATTATCCGAGTTAAAAGGTGAAAGACGCACGAGCCGATGAACGCCAGCTTCACTTTGTAAATAGCCATAGGCATAAGGTCCTGAAATTTCTAGCGTCGCACTTTTAATGCCAGCTTCGTTGCCTTTAGTTTGTTCAACAATCACGGCCTTAAAGCCACTTCTCTCCGCCCAACGCAGATACATCCGCATCAACATTTCCGCCCAATCCTGAGCGTCAACCCCGCCTGCCCCACTGCGGATTGCTAAAATTACGTCGTTTCGATCGTACTGCCCGCTTAAAAGCGTTTTAAATTCCAAAGCTTCGAACTCTTTTTGAATTTCAGCCAGCTGCCCTTCAACCTCATTTCTTTCTTTTTCTTGGGGAGCATCAAACAACTCGGCCAATTCTAAAAGTTCTATGGTTTTTTTCTCCAATTTTTCAAAAGCTTGGATTTCATTTTTGAGCCCTTCTAGTTCTTTGGAAATTTTTCCAGCTCTTTGCGAATCATTCCAAAAATCAGTTTGTTCGGTTTGATTTGTCAGCTCCACCACCTGCTGCGCTTTTTTACCTAAGTCAAAGATAGTCCCGCAGTGACGGGAGTTTAGTTTTTATGGCGTCAAGTTGCTCTTTGATTTCTTTCATTTAATAATACAGATTAAAACGGCTTAATTGCTGATCTAACACTAATCACGAATAAAAAATTCTATTTACAATCCGTGATTTGTGAATATCTGTCAAAAATCCGTGTAAATCAGTTGCTTATTCGAAGATAAGTAGTCCATACATCACCGCAATGCCAAGCATAAAAAAGAAAAGCTGCTTGGCTGTTTCGGAAAGTTTGTGAACTTTGTGTTTATGCAATTCTGGAATCATATCCGCGGTTGCAATATAGATGAATCCGCCAGCAGCAAAGGGCACTAAAAATTTCGTCACATCTTCAAATTGAGAACTAAGGAGCAAAACCATAATGGCTCCCAGGACAGCAGTAAGCGCGCTGATGAAATTCCAAAGCAAAGCTTTCTTTTTGGAAAAACCAGCGTACAAAAGTGTTCCAAAATCACCAATTTCCTGAGGAATTTCGTGAAAAATAACCGCCAACGTAGTTGCAATTCCGACCGGAATACTGACCAAGTAACTTGCTCCGATAATTATTCCATCAATAAAATTATGCAAACCATCCCCGAGTAAAATAACGTAGGGCAAAGTCTTGCCGTGCTCGTGGCAACCAACTTCGTGGCAATGATGCCAATGAATAAACCTTTCCAAGGCAAAGAAGGTTAAAATCCCAGCCAAAATCGAAAAAGAAACCGTTAGTTCACCATGACTGAAAGCTTCCGGGATAAGATGAATGAAAGCATCTCCCAAAAGCGAACCTACCGAAAAACTCACAAAAAGCCGCAACGCACTATTTAGTTTTTTCTCACTGAAAAAAACCGAGACAATGCCAACCAACGCCACCAAACTCACCAAAACAACACTTGAAATTGTATAAAGCCAGATATTCATAAATTTCTAATTACTAATGTCTAATGACTAAATAAACAATTAAAATTATTCTTGTCATTCTGAGCGAAGTGAGTCCGACCATAGGGAGAACGAACGCAGTCGAAGAATCTGAGTTTTAATGAGCGCAGATCCCTGCCTACCGGCAGGCAGGCTTCGACTACGCTCCGACACTTTAGGGTGTCTTCGCTCCACTCAGGATGGCAAATGCGAAAGTCATAATTACAAGTAATTTTTAATCAGGGTGATATGGTCCATCTCCACCTGATTCAGCGCCGTAAACATAATCTTCACATGCCTTTCAATCGCTTCTTTCGCAAACTGGCCGTACAGCGTGGCGGCGTGATCTTCAAGCTCGAGCGTCTTTTGAAAATTTTCTAAAACTGCGTCGCTGCAAAGCTGCGGTTTGACTTCTGGCATTGGAATTTGCATAATTTTCGTGCAAATAATGGCATGCTCTAATTCAACCTTTGCCAAACGTTTATACATTTTCATGATTTCATACGAATCGGTTTTCCCTGCCATGCACAGATAAATTGCGTTGGCCTCAATTTCCAATTGCAAAGTTTCCTGTAAATTTTTTTTGGTCAACTCCGAAAGCTCTTCTTTAACTTCAGTAACCGGTTTGGCATCTTTTCCTTCCTTAATAAAAGCCTGCCTTGCCCCACAAAAAGGACAGCTTGTCGGCTTGCCTTCTCCTAAATAGGCATCCCCACAAATTTCACAAATATAAGTTTTCATAAGCTCCTACGAAATTACAAATTATTTACCCTGCCTACCGGCAGGCAGGCAAAAATACAAATGTACAAAAATACTTTATACGTAATACATAATACCTTATACAAAATACTTGATACTAAACTGAGCCGTCCATCAGAATCGAACTGATGACCTACGCGTTACGAGTGCGTCGCTCTGCCAACTGAGCTAGGACGGCCTTTTATGGTGGAAATTAAATAATCCACCATATCATATACGCAAAATGCATATATCATCTTAACTCAAATCTTAGCCGAGTTGAGCCTTTTTGGCAAGCGTTAGAATTGTATAATGTATTTTGTATGAGGTATGAGGTATAGATATGTAAATTAAAAAATGCATTCCACACATTATACATTATACATTATACAT